>DATBSX010000217.1:0-12105 GCA_036559565.1 Steroidobacteraceae bacterium
GAATTGCGCGCCGCCGGCCTCGCGGGCCCACCGGATCGTGATCGTGCCGTCGGTCGGCGTGTACTTGACCGCATTCGAGATCAGGTTCGACGCGATTGAATGAAGTTCCGTCACGCTGCCGCGGAGCATGCAACTCTCGTCGATGTCGAGCTCAAAGCGCGGCGCACCGGCCGGCGCCGCGCATGCCTCACGCACCAGCCGCTCGAGGAGTTCCGGCACGTCCACCGGCGCCATCGGCGCCTCGTCCGTGGTCGCCTCGAGTCGCGAGAGCTCGAGCAGGTCCTCGACGATCTCGCGCATGCGCAGCGCCTGGCGGCGCATGTCCGCGACCGGCTCGCGCCACTCCGGCCCGACGCCGGCGTCTTCGGCGAGCTCGTCGAGGTAACCGGAGATCACCGTGAGCGGCGAGCGAAGCTCATGCGAGGCATTCGCGACGAAGTCTTTGCGCATCTCCTGCAGCCTGATCTCGCGTGTCACGTCGCGCACAAGCATCAGGTACTGTGGGCCCGCCGGTATGACGAATATTGCAAGCCAGGCCTCTCCTTTCTGCGCGCGGACGATGACGCCGCCGGCCTCCGGCTTCTGCAGGTACGCCACGAATTCCGGGTCGCGCACCAGGTTCGCGATCGGGATGCCGATGTCCACCTTGCGGCGCAGGCCGAGGAACTCCGCAGCCATCCGGTTGAACCAGCGGATCTCATGACCTTCCGACAACAGCACCACACCGTCCGGCAGCGCGGCGGACAACCGCCGGAACTCGCGGAACTGCTGCGTCACGCGACGCTTGTGAAACTGCTTGCGCCGGTAGATGCGGTTGATGATCGCGATGGCGTCGCCCCAGACTCCGCCGACGTCCGGCGGGTCTTCGTGTGCGCGATGCTTGAGCCAGCGCTGCAGGCGGAACAGGTTGAAGAATTGCCAGAACAGCGCGCTGCCCAGGACTGCCGTGAGCCAGCGGCCCACGTGCCCGAAGATGAGCCCCAGCAAGGTGGCAATCGCGATTGCCGCCAGGAGCCGGATCAGCGCGAACGTCCAGGCCGATCGCAAGGCTCAGTCCTGCTGTGCGGAGAACCGGTAGCCCGCGCCGCGAACGGTCTGCACGAAGCGGTCGTAGCCGCTCGGCTCGAGCGACTTGCGGAGCCTGCGGATGTGCACGTCCACCGTGCGCTCCTCGACGTAGACGTTGCCGCCCCAGACGCGGTCGAGAAGCTGGCTGCGCGCGTACACGCGATCGGGATGCGTCATCAGGAAGGCAAGCAGCCGGTATTCGGTCGGGCCGAGCGGGACCGACTTGCCGTCGGCCACGACGCGATGTCCGGCCTGGTCGAGCGCGAGGCCTTCAACCTCGACGCGCTCGGACTCGCCGGCCGGCGCGCTGCGCCGGAGCACGGCCTGGATGCGCGCGATCAACTCGCGCGCCGAGAACGGCTTCGTCAGGTAGTCGTCGGCGCCGGTGTCAAGGCCGGTGACCTTGTCCGCTTCCTCCGCGCGCGCCGTCAGCATCATGATCGGGATGTCGCGCGTATTCGCGTCGCGGCGCAGGACGCGGATCAGGTCGAGGCCGCTCATGTCGGGCAGCATCCAGTCGACCAGGATGAGGTCGGGCCGCCGGTCGCCGATGCTTGCGAGCGCGGACTGGCTGTGCTCGGCGAGCGCGACTTCGCAGCCGGCGCGCCGCAACCCGAAGGCAATCAGGTCGCGGATCGGCTGCTCGTCCTCGACGACCAGGATTCGGGTGTCCGCCATACGTAGGCGTTCAGACTGACGGGTCATTATTGAAGAATTATGACACCGCGGGCGTCAGCGCTTGTGCACGACGTCGTCGCGGAGGTAAACGGGCAGTCCACGAGCCGCAGTCAGCCCCTTGCCCGCCGCGAAATCAACTGCCGCGATCCGCGCGATGTCGCTGGTCCGCGGCAGCAACGAGCTGTCGTGGCCAGCAAGCCGATCGGCCAGCGGCCCGAAGATCGATGCCAGGGCGAACCCGTGGCCGGCGCCGAACCAGCGCTCGCCTGAGGGCGGCAATACTTCTGCGGGGTTCGACAATAATTCTCCTGTCAGCGCCACGGGGGCAGCGCCCCGGCAATCAAATGCGGCCCAATACACCTGGCCCATGCGCGCATCCATGCAGACGAGGACCCGTGTCTGCTGAGACACGCGCGCCGCGAGGGCCGCGACGGCTGCGAGGTTGCTGACTGGCAGGATCGGGCATCCGCTGCCAGCCGCAAGGCCTTGTGCGATGCCGGCCGCGATGCGCAGCCCCGTGAATCCGCCCGGCCCGCGGCCGAAGGCGATGGCGTCGAGATCCCGTGCGGTGAGTCCCGCTTCCCGCAGCAATTCATCGGCCATCGGTAGCAGGCGGTCCGCATGGCCGCGCCCGATGACCTCGTAGCGCTCCGCGACCTCCGTATCGAGAAGCAAGGCGGCAGAACACGCCTCCGTCGCCGCGTCGATCGCGAGGATCTTCATGCTTCCAGCGCCGCGGGCACGACGACGCCGGCGCGCGCGAGGCGCCGTCGCAGGAATGACGCTGCTTCCTCGATATCGGTCGTGACGGTCGCCGGCGGCAGCGACGACATGAACAGCCTGCCGTAGCCGCGCGTACGCAGGCGCGGATCGCAGAGCATGACGACGCCGAAGTCCTCCCGGTCGCGGATCAGGCGGCCGAATCCCTGCTTGAGCGCGAGCACGGCCTGCGGCAGCTGGAATTCCTGGAACGGATTGCCGCCGCGGCGCCGGATGCCCTCCAGCCGCGCCTTGAGCAGCGGATCGTCGGGTGCCGCGAACGGAAGCTTGTCGATGACGACCAGCGCCAGGGCGTGGCCACGCACGTCCACGCCCTCCCAGAAGCTCGCGGTGCCGAGCAGCACGGCGTTGCCGAGTTCGCGAAAGCTCTGCAGCAACGATTCGCGCGGCGCCTCGCCCTGCACGAGCAGCGGAAACCGGTCGCGGAAGCCGGGTCGCATCGAGAGCTCGTGCGCCGCCTCGTTGAGCGCGCGGTGGCTGGTGAACAGCAGGAAGCTGCGCCCTCCGGCCGCTTCGACGAGCGGCAGCGCGGCAGCCACGACGCGGGAAGTGTACTCGCGGCTTGCGGGATCCGGGAGCGCCTCCGGCAGGTACACCAACGCCTGGCTCTCGAAATCGAATGGGCTCTCGATGCGCACGGAATTCGCCGTGGGCGCGCCGATGCGCCCGAGAAAATGCGAAAAGTCATCGCCCACCGCGAGCGTCGCCGAGGTGAAGATCCAGGCCCCGCCCCGCGCACGCATCAGTTCACTGAAGCGCGTTGCCACCTCGAAGGGCGTGAAGGCCAGCGTGAAAGTGCCGCGGCCCGTCTCGACGTAGCGCAAGCCCTCCGCCGTGCCCGCGTCCACGATCGCCGTCAGCGACTCCGCGAGCTTCGACGCGCGGCGCACGGCATGGCGCAGGCCCGGGTCGTCCGCGTCGGGCGACGCAAGTTCCTGCGCTGCCGTGGCCAGGGCCTCGCGAATGCGCTCGAGCGCGCCCATGAAGGCGTCCGGCAGGTCGGGCCAGTCGGTGCGCTCGCTCGCGCCGGTGAGTGCGGCGGTCGCCTCGACGATCGCCATTTCGAGCGCGGTCAGGCGCTCGCGCGTCGTCGCGAGCGCGAGTCCAAGCCGCGTGAGTTCCGCGAGCGTGTCGCGCGCGAAGAGCGCCGCCTGGCGCGCGGAGAACTCGCGCCCGAAGAACTGCGCGGCGATCTCCGGCACCTGGTGCGCCTCGTCGAGGATGACGGCCTCGGTGCCGGGCAACAGCTCGCCGAATCCCTCGTCCTTGAGCGCGAGATCGGCGAGTAACAGGTGATGGTTGACGACGACAATGTCGGCGGCCTGCGCCTCGCGCCGGGCCGCGACGACATGGCAACGCGAATAGGCGGGGCAGGATGCGCCGAGGCAGTTTTCGCGCGTCGAGGTCACGGCCGCGCGCGCAGGATCCGAATCGCGCAGGCTCTTGACCTCGGAGAGGTCGCCGGTCGCCGTCGTGCGCGACCAGCGGCGGATCCGGCCGAGCATGCGCTCGTTCGGCTGCGGGATGCCCGGCAGCTGCGGCGCCGATTCGGCGAGGTCGAGCCGGTGCAGGCACAGGTAGTTCGCGCGCCCCTTCAACAGTGCGACGCGCGCCGGGCGGCCGAGCGCCTTCGCGACCGTCGGCAGGTCACGGTTGAAGAGCTGGTCCTGGAGCGTCTTCGTGCCGGTGGAGATGATGACCTGCCGGCCGGACAGGAGCGCAGGCACGAGGTAAGCGAAGGTCTTACCGGTGCCGGTGCCCGCCTCGATCGCGAGCGTGCCGCGGGTTGCAAGCGTCTCGCCCACCCAGTCGGCCATGAGCTGCTGCTCGCGGCGCGACTCGAATCCCTCGATGACCCGCGCGAGCGGGCCGTTCGAGCCGAGCAGCCGCCCGTATTCGCCGCGCCCGTTCACGGGCCTCGCGTGCGCGCGATGTAGGCGTCGATCTGCCTGCCGAGTACGGGGAGCGTCACGCCGCCCTGCCCCAGCACGGCGTCGTGGAACGCGCGGACGTCGAACCGCGGCCCGAGTGCTGCTTCTGCGCGCCTGCGCAGCGCCTTGATCTCGAGTTCCCCCGTCTTGTAGGCGAGGGCCTGGCCCGGCCAGGCGATGTAGCGGTCCACCTCGGTGCGGATTTCGTGTTCCGAAAGGGCCGTGTTCTCGGTCATGAAGTCGAGCGACTGTTGGCGCGTCCAGCCGAACGCGTGCATCCCGGTGTCCACCACGAGCCGGCAGGCGCGCCACATTTCATAAGTGAGGCGGCCAAAGCGCTCATACGGCGTGTGATAGACGCCCATCTCGATGCCGAGGTACTCGGAATAGAGTCCCCAGCCCTCGCCGAAGGCGTGCGGATAGAAATTGCGCCGGAACATCGGGACGTTCTCGAGTTCGCGCGCGAGCGAACCCTGCGTGTGGTGGCCGGGCGCCGCTTCGTGCAGCGTCAGCGCCGGCAGCACGTAGAGCGGACGGTTCTGTAGCGCGTAGGTATTCACCCAGTATTCGCCCGCGGCGCCGAGCGGGCCCGCGTTGTAGCGCCCGCCCGTGTAATTCGGCGCGAGCGCGGCCGGCACCGGCTTGACCGTGTACGGCGCGCGCGGGATGCGCCCGAAGAAATCCGGCATGCGCCCGTCGATCTCGCGCGTGACCCAGGCCGCGTGCCACAAGAGTTGCTCCGGCGTCGTCGCATAGAACTGCGGATCCGTGCGGAGGAATCTCAGGAAGTCGGTGAAGCTGCCCTTGAAGCCGACCTCGCGGATGATCGCTTCCATCTCGGCGTGGATGCGCTTCACCTCTGAAAGGCCCGTCTCGTGGATCGCCTTCGGCGTCGCGCCCGGCAGCGTCGTGAAGTAGCGCACGAGATCCGCGTAGTACGGCCCGCCGTCCGGCAGCGCACTCGCCCCGATGGTCGTACGTGCCTTGGGCTTGTACTCGTTGTCGAAGAATGTCTTGAACTCCGCGTAGGCCGGGATGACCTGGTCCCGGATCGCAGCGCGGCCCGCCTCGGCGAGGCGCGCGCGGTCAGCCTCCGGCACGCCCGCGGGGAATTCCGCGAACGGGATCCAGAACGGAGAGTCCTCGGGTTTGGCGTACTGGGCGCCGGCGATCACGCTCGCGATGCCCGGGATGATCTCGGCCGGCAGCACGAAGCCGTCCGCGATGCCCTGGCGCATGTTCGCGATGTTCTCGCGGAAGTAGCGCGGCACGGCCTTGAGGCGGGCGATGTAGTTCTCGTAGTCCTTCGCCGTGCGCGGTGCCTGCTGCGCATGCAGCTGCAGGAGGTCGGCGTAGAAGCCGCTGTCGCTGTTGAGCGGCGCGCGCCACTCGCGGTACTGCGCAAGCTGGATGCGCTGCGAGAGCATGAAGTCGAAGAGGTCGTAGCTGACGGTGTCGAAATCCGCCAGCGCGCCGCGATCGATGGCGTGCAGGCGACGGATGAAGTCGCGATCGGCTTCCAGGTGGCGCGCCTGGTCCGCCGGCAGCACCGACGGGAGACGATCGTCGAAGTCGTGCACGCCGTCGTTCGTGGCGGCCAGCGGATCCTCGCGCCAGGTCAGAGCGCGCTCGTCGGCGAACAGCCGGTCGAGCTCCGCCTTGGCGTCTGCGGCACTCGCCGAATGGATGACCGACAGGCCGAGCAGGATCAACAGGAACTTCGCGCACTGCTTCATGGCCGACTCCCCCGGTCCCGAGTATCGGGCCCGCGCAGTGTCCCGAGAAAACCGTGCGAGATCAATGGGTTTCGCATATGTATAAGGTCAATTTGAGCCCCATGCGGCGGGTCGCCTGCTATATTCTGAATTGATTCCGTTGAGGCTCCGATGGCAACCGCACCCGACCGCACGGCCGCTCCCGTTCACGCTCCCGAAAACCTGAGGCACTGGGTACTGCAGGTTGCCGCGCACACCCGCCCCGACCAGATTCACTGGTGTGACGGGTCCGAGGGCGAGTACCGCGAACTCATCCGCCAGATGATCGCCTCGGGCGACCTCCTGAAGCTCAATGCCGAGAGCTTTCCTGGCTGCCACCTGCATCGGTCGAGCCCGTCAGACGTCGCCCGTGTCGAGCACCTGACCTTCGTCTGCACCGAGCAGCGCGACGACGCCGGCCCGAACAATCACTGGATGGCGCCCGCCGAGGCGCGCCAGAAGATGGACGCGCTGTTCGCAGGCTGCATGCGCGGCCGGACGATGTTTGTCATTCCGTATTGCATGGGCCCCATCGATTCGCCGTACTCACGTTGCGGCGTCGAGATCACTGACAGCGCCTACGTCGCCGCGAACATGAAGCTGATGACACGCATGGGCGCGGCTGCGCTCGCGCGCATCGCGAAGGATGGCGTGTTCGTGAAGGGCCTGCATTCGATCGGCGAGCTCGATCCCGAACGCCGCTTCATCATGCATTTTCCGGAGTCGCTCGAGATCCAGAGCTTCGGCTCGGGCTATGGCGGCAACGCACTCCTCGGCAAGAAATGCCATGCGCTTCGGATCGCGAGCTGGCAGGCGCGCGACGAAGGCTGGCTCGCCGAGCACATGCTGATCGTCGGCGTGGAGAATCCGGCCGGCGAGACGCATTACCTCGCCTGCGCCTTCCCTTCCGCCTGCGGCAAGACCAATCTCGCGATGCTGATCCCGCCGGGCTCGATGCCGGGCTGGAAAATCTGGACGGTCGGCGACGACATCGCGTGGCTGCATCCGGGGCCGGACGGCCGCTTGTGGGCCATCAATCCGGAAGCCGGTTACTTCGGCGTGGTGCCGGGCACAAACGAGAAGACGAACCTGCACGCCTACGAGATGATCCGGCGCGACACGATCTTCACGAATGTCGCGCTGACGAAAGACAACGAGCCCTGGTGGGAGGGTCTCGACGAGGGCAAGCCGGTTTTCGATTGGCAGGGACGGCCGTACGACCCGGCGAAGGGACCCGCCGCGCACCCGAATTCGCGTTTCACGGTTTCAGCGAAGCAGAACCCGAGCTACTCACCGATGGCCGACGCGCCCCAGGGCGTGCCGATCACGGCGCTCGTGTTCGGCGGCCGTCGCAGAACCCTCGCGCCCCTCGTGTATCAGGCGCGCGACTGGGTTCATGGGGTGCTGGTCGGCGCAGGGATGGCTTCGGAGACGACGGCCGCCGCCACCGGCGACGTCGGAATCGTGCGGCGCGACCCGATGGCCATGAAGCCGTTCGCCGGCTACAACTTCGCCGACTACTGGGGCCATTGGCTGTCGATGGCGAAGCGCCTCAAGCAGCCGCCCGGCGTCTTTCACGTCAACTGGTTCCGGCGCGACGCCGCAGGCCGATTCCTCTGGCCGGGCTACGGCGAGAACCTGCGCGTGCTCTCCTGGATCATCGCGCGCTGCACCGGCGGCGCCAAGGCGACGGATACCGCGATCGGCGCCGTGCCGACCCGCGATGCGCTAGACCTCTCGGGTCTTCCGATCGACGCGGCGACCGTGGACGAATTGCTCGCCGTACATACTGCCGCCTGGCGCCAGGAAGCCTCGGAGATCGGGAAGTATCTCGACAGCTACGGCACGCGCCTGCCGGCGGCGATGCGCGAGGAACTCGCCCGCCTGGTCGAGCGGCTGAGGTAAGAGGTGCCGCCTAGCGGTCCGGGGTCAGTTCCGGGCCGTCCTCGCAGAAGAATTCGACGGTGTGATAGGACTGCGGCTCGGGCACGCGCCCGAGGCCGATGACGCCCTGCCCCTTGAGCGGTATCGCGTCGCGCCGGACGAAGGCGTCGTCGCCATTCTGGGACTGCACGAAGCTGCCGTTCGTGCTCTGGTCCACGAGCATGAAGCGGTTCTTGCCGGCCTCGACGCGCGCGTGCAGTCGCGAGACCAGGTTGCCCTTGATGACGAGGTCGTTTTCCTGGCCGCGGCCGAGCGTCGCGTACGTGCGGTCGCGATTGTCGAGCACGAGCTCCGTCCCGAGGTAGCGCAGCCGGACGCGGAACTGCTTCTGCAGTTCGGTGATCGTCGCGATCGCCGGCAGCATGCTGGTCGTCTCGCCGTGCTGCCAGAGCACCTCGAAGATCGTGACCTCCTCGTGCTGGCCGCGCGGGACCGCGATGTCCACCCGGCGCGCCACGGCACGCCACTGGTCGGATACCCGCTGCTGGATCGCGTCGGTGATGATGATCTGGCCGGCCTTGGCCTGGCTCGTCATGCGGTTGGCCGTGTGGACCGCGGCGCCGAATACGTCGCGCGTCTCGATCACGACCGGGCCGAAATGGCAGCCGATCCGGATCGTGATCTGCTGGCCCTCGACCTCCAGATCCGGATGGCCGGCGATCGCCGCCTGCATCTCGACCGCGGCATCGATCGCCTCATCGCAGTCGGCGAACGTCGCCATGATCTCGTCGCCCATCGTCTTGACGACCGAACCGCCGTGCTGCTCGGTCGCGCGGCGCATGATCTCGATGCAGATCGAGACCTTGTCGCGCGCGGCGATGTCGCCCAGCATTTCGAACAGCCGGGTGCTGCCGACGACGTCGGCGAAGAGAATGGCGAGTTCCTGGTCCTGCCCCATGCCGGCCCTGCATCCCCGACCCGGATTACATAATTCGGATTATAGGCAGGAAACAGACAGAGCCGTTAAACCGGGCCGCTGACATCCTCGTCGCCTCCACGCAGGAAGGCGGAACATGGCCCTACGCATCGATTTTTCCGCGGCGCCGGTCATCCGCCACGTATTCGCGCGTTCGCGCGGGCGGCACAGTCTCTATCCGGATGCCCGGGCCCGGGCCGCTGCCGCGCGGCAATTGGCCGACGTGTGCCTGCGCCACGCAATCAGCTGCATCGTGTGGTGCATGACGGATCGCTGCCTGCATGTCGTCGCGCGGGGCAGCGCCGTGTCGCTCGCGCTCGCGACCGAAGAGCTCGCGGGTGCGCGCCTCCGCCACGGCCACGCCCTCTCGACGCTCGTCAAGCTGGATCTCTACCTGCTCGAAGTTGCACGCCACGCGCTGTTGTCCCCGGTTCGCGGCGGGCTGTGCCGGCGTGCGATCGACTGGCCGTATTCGAGCGCACAACACAGCTGCGGATATCGTCCCGCGCCGGCCTGGCTCGACCCCACGCCGCTCTACGAATTGCTGGGACCGCGCGACGAGCGGAGCGGAGACCGCTTCCGCCGGTTCATGGACAGCAGCTAGCCGCGCGCAGCGCCTCTTCAATGAGCGCGGGCGTCGGCGATCCCCGGCTGACGCCCTCGCTGAGCGCGCGGCGCCAGCTGCGCGCGCCCGCACGCCCGTTGAAGAGGCCCATCATGTGCCGGGTGATGGCCCGAAGCGGCGTCCCGGTCGCGGCCTCGCGCTCCGCATACCCGCGCATGCGCTCGGCGATCGTCGAAGCCGCCGGCGTCTCGAATGCGTCGTCGTAGATCGCGCGATGCAGCGCCGGCAGCAGGTAGGGATTGTGATACGCCTCGCGGCCCAGCATCACCCCGTCCGCGTGCGCGAGCTGCTCGGTGACCTGCGGCACCGTCCGCAGTCCACCGTTGACGACGACCGTGAGCGACGGGAACTCCTCCTTGACGCGCCAGGCCCGCGCGTAGTCGAGCGGCGGAACCTCGCGGTTCTGCTTCGGGCTGAGGCCCTTCAGGATCGCCTTGCGTGCGTGCACGATGATCGTGCCGCAGCCCGCCTCCGCTATCGCGGCGACGAAATCGCGCAGGAAGTCCCAATGGTCCTGGTCGTCGATGCCGATGCGGCACTTCACCGTGACGGGTATATCGACCGCGCCCCGCATCGCACGGACGCACTCCGCGACGAGCCGTGGCCGCGCCATCAGGCAGGCGCCGAATGTCGCCTGCTGCACGCGGTCGCTGGGGCAACCGACGTTCAGGTTGATCTCGTCGTAGCCGAAGGACGCGCCGATTGCAGCCGCCTCGGCGAGCAGGCCCGGATCGGCTCCGCCCAGCTGCAGCGCGACCGGGTGTTCTTGCGGGTTGAATTCCAGCAGGTGCCTGCGATCGCCGCGCACGATCGCCTGCGCAACGATCATCTCCGTGTACAGCAGGACGCACGGCGAGAATTGGCGCAGGAAGTAGCGGCAGTGACGGTCGGTCCAGTCCATCATGGGTGCGACGCTGACGCGCCGTTCGATGACATCGATCGCGCGCATCAGTCCGGTTTCACGACGAGCGACCCGCCCGCCCATTCGCGTGGGTCGACATTCGCGATGCGCTTCGTCCGGCGCCCCTCGCGCGTCAGGAATGTAACCTCGACGGTCACGACCTCCATGCTCGCCAGTCCGAAATGCACCGGCATCTCGCTCTGCGAGCCGTAGCCCTCGCCAGTCGACACGAGCCGCGTCCCCAGCAGCTTGCCCCGGCTCGTGAAGAGCCGCACTTCGGCGCCGGCGCAAGTCGCGCGACCTTGGCGATCGAGAACGCGGACCTGGAGCGAGCGGCCGGCCAGGCTCGCCGGCAACTTGTTCACGAACAAAGGGTGACCGGCGTCATCGGAAAAGTCCTCGGTCAGGGCGAGGTCCAGGTCGCCATCGCGATCGAAATCGGCCATCTGGATCCCGTGGTCCGCCGCATTCAGTGCGCTGCGATCGGACAGCACGTCCACGAACTTGCCTCGCGTATTCATGAAAAGGTGATCGCGCGCAAACCACACGTCACCGTCCACGTATGCGGGGACAAACAGGTCGAGGTCGCCATCGTTATCGACGTCGCCCCAGGACGCGCCGACCGCATGCAGGTGCCGACGAACGCCGGCACGGGCTGCGACTTCGCGAAACCGGCCGCCACCTTCATTGTGGTAGAGCAGCATATCGCCATACGTGGCGACGAAGAGGTCGAGCTTCCCGTCATTGTCGTAATCGCCGACGGCGCAGCCGACCCCGCCCTCGGCCAGTGTCCGATCGGGCTGGTGCATTTTCAGCCGGGGCGCGATATCGACGAAAGTCCCGCCGTCGTTGCGATAGAAAGCATCCTTGTCCGCCTGCTGGTTGGCCTGGAACACGTCCAGGTCGCCATCCTCGTCCATGTCGAACCAGCAGGAGCCGACGGTCCGTCGCGGATCCGCAAGGCCCGTTTCCTCGCTGACGTCGATGAACCGGTCGCCGTCATTGCGGAACAGGCGGTTGCGGGCGGAGCGCTGCGACGAGAACAGGTCGAGGTCGCCATCGTTGTCGAAGTCCACCCAGTTCGCCTGCCGGCTGTCGGCACCGAGGACAACGAGGCCCAGATTCCCGGCGACCTCCACGAAGGCCTTCCCGCCCTCATTTCGGAAGAGGATGTTTCGTGCCGGTACGCCCTCGTCACCTGAAACGCCGGCGTGCAGGTCCGGGTCGCCATCCCCGTCGAAGTCGCCCCAGCTGAGCCCCCGGATCGCGGGGCCCTTCACGGGAAAGCCGAGTCGTGCACCCACCTCCACGAAAGTATTCGAATCGTTCCGATAGAGCCGAATCGCGCCGTCGTGGAATGAAACGGCCAGGTCCAGGTCGCCGTCACCATCGAAATCGGCAAACGCATTGGAGAGTGCATGTGGCGCAGCGAACAGTTCCGGCTGCAGCGAAGTGAATGCGGGCTCATCGGCGACCGCCCGAGCGATGCCGGCGAAGAGAAAGGCGAT
>DATBSX010000218.1:0-6313 GCA_036559565.1 Steroidobacteraceae bacterium
GCATTCGCGAGCAGCTTCTCGACGGTCGTGTCCGGATCCTTCACGAACGGCTGCCCGGTCAGGCAGATCTCCGCCAGGTACTTGCGAAGCCGCCCCTCGACCATCTTGTCCACGATTGCCGGCGGCTTGCCTTCGGACGCGGCCTGCGCAACGAGGATCTCCCGCTCTTTCGCGACGACATCGGCCGGCACGTCGGAGGGCTTCACGTACTGCGGGTTCACGGCCGCAACGTGCATCGCGAGCTCGCGTGCGAGCACGTCGTCGCCGCCCTTGAGGGCGACGAGCGTGCCGATGCGGGTGCCGTGCACGTAGGCGCCGATTCGATCCGGCGCCTTCAGCATGCCTGCGCGGCGGACGTCGATCTTCTCGCCGATCTTGGCGACGAGGTGGCGGCGGACTTCGTCCACGGTCGCGCCGTCATCGAGCTTGAGCGCTGCGACCGCCTCGGAAGACGTGGCGGAAGCCGCGAGCGCCGCACGCGCGACGCCGGCCGCAAAGCCCTGGAACTCGGGCTGGCGCGCGACGAAGTCCGTCTCGCAGTTGACTTCGACCAGCACGGCCGAGCGGCCGTCGCTGCCCAGCGCCGTCGCGATCGTGCCTTCGGCCGCGATCCGTCCCGCCTTCTTGTCGGCCTTTGCCAGGCCGGACTTGCGCATGATCTCGGCCGCGGCGTCGAGGTCGCCGCCGGTCTCGATGAGAGCCTTCTTGCACTCCATCATTCCGGCGCCGGTACGCTCGCGCAGCGTCTTCACTGTTTCTGCAGAGATCGTCACTTTACTCTCCGGCCTTTTCCGGCTTGCGGGCCGCGGGACGGCGGCGCACGGCCGGTTTTGCATGGGTGGCGTCGGTCGCGACTTCGTCGACGACGACTTCGTCGTCCGGCACGTCGATCACGACTTCAACGGCGCCGACCGGCGGCATCGTCGCTGCCGACGACGTCTCCGCGGACTGGCGCGCGCGGGCGGGCGCCTTGCGGCGGACGTTCGCGGGCTTGCGCGCCGCGCGTGCGGCGGACTTCCTGCGCGGCTGGCCTTCCTCGTCGAGCTCGACGAACTCGTCTTCGCCCGCCGGGACGACCGGCACGGAAGACTTGCCGTCGATCACGGCGTCGGCGATGCCGCCGGCGTAGAGGTGGATCGCCTTCATGGCGTCATCATTGCCGGGGATCACGTAGTCGATGCCGTCCGGGGAGCAGTTGCTGTCCACGATGGCGACTACCGGGATGCCGAGCTTGCGCGCCTCGTGCACGGCGATCTCTTCATGGCCGACGTCGACCACGAAAAGCGCATCGGGCAGCGCATTCATGTCCTTGATGCCGCCGAGGCTGCGCATCAGCTTGTCCATCTCGCGGCGAAGCATCTGCGCTTCTTTCTTGTTGCGCCGCTCGAGCGCGCCGGAGTCGCGCAGCTCCTCGAGCTCGTGCAGCCGCTTGATCGACTGGCGGATGGTCTTGAAATTCGTGAGCATGCCGCCCAGCCAGCGCTGGTTGACGTAGGGCATGCCGCAGCGGGTCGCCTCCGCCTGGATGGCGTCGCGGGCGCTGCGCTTGGTGCCGACGAAGAGGACCTTGCCCCCGTCGCCGACAATGCCCTTCACGAAGCCGGCCGCGTCGTTGTAGAGCGGCAGCGTCCGCTCCAGGTTGATAATGTGGATCTTGTTTCTTTCGCCAAAGATGAACGGCGCCATCTTCGGGTTCCAGAAGCGGGTCTGATGACCGAAATGAACCCCCGCCTCAAGCATCTGCCTCATGGACAAACTGGCCATGATTACTCCTTTCGGGTTAGCCCTCCGCGAATCCGCATGCGGCAACCGGTCAAGGGACCCGGCACCCAGCCGCACGTGTCGATTCGCGTGTGGATTTGGTTGAGAAAAAACGCCGCGCTTTATACCATCTTTGTCCCGTCGAAACAATGTGATAGGCGCTCTTCAACCCTCATTTGCGGGCCTGACCCATGCTGATGCAAAGCCACAACAGGGTATCGGTCAAATCGCCGGCCGAACAGGACGCCATGCGCCTCGCCGGGCGGCTCGCGGCCGACGTCCTTGACATGATCGGTCCCCGGATCGCGGCCGGCATGACGACGGCCGAGGTCGACCGGATCTGCCACGATTTCATCGTGGACGTCCAGAAAGCCATTCCCGCGCCCTTGAATTACAAGGGGTTTCCGAAGTCCATCTGCACCTCGGTCAATCACGTTGTCTGCCACGGCATCCCGGGCGACAAGGTCCTGAAGGCCGGCGACATCCTCAATGTGGATATCACGGTCATCAAGGACGGCTTCCACGGCGACACCAGCCGCATGTTCCTGATCGGGGAGCCCTCGATTCAGGCGAAGCGGCTGTGCGAGGTGGGCTTCGAGGCCATGTGGAGGGGCATCCGGACGATTCGGCCCGGGACGCGCCTGGGCGACCTCGGACACACGATCCAGGCTTTCGTGGAGGCGCAGGGCTATTCCGTCGTGCGCGAGTACTGCGGCCACGGCATCGGCCGGGTATTTCACGAGGACCCGCAGGTACTGCACTACGGCGAGCCCGCGACCGGCTTGGCGCTCGAGGCCGGCATGACTTTCACCGTGGAGCCCATGGTCAATGCGGGACGCCGGCACGTGAAGCTGCTCGGCGACGGCTGGACCGTCGTTACCAAGGATCATTCGCTGTCGGCGCAGTGGGAGCACACCGTGCTCGTGACGCAGGCCGGCTTCGAAGTGCTGACGCTCGGCGCGGCTGACCGCGACGCGGCCTGAGCAGTGCAGACCGCCCTCGGCAGTCCGGTCGAGCGCGGGCCGGCGCGCCCTTCTGGAAGCTGGAACTACCTCACGTCGCTGACCGGGCGACTCGACGGATCGCTGCGTCCGCTCACCGACTTTCGCGCCGCCCTCGCGGACGGCGACCAGGAACTCGCCCGTCGGTTCCGGGCCGAGGAGCCCATTGAACCGCTGGTGCACGATCGCGCCGCGCTCGTGGACGCGCTCGTCACGCGCGCCTGGCGCCTGCACGCAGGACCGGCGGTAGAATCGGCGGCCTTGCTCGCCGTCGGCGGCTACGGCCGAGGCGAACTCCTGCCCTGCTCCGACGTGGATGTCATGGTGCTCCTGCCACAGGGCGCGGAAAGCGCCTGGACGGCGCCGCTCGAACGGTTTCTCGCCTTTCTTTGGGACATCGGACTCGAGACGGGTCACAGCGTCCGCACGGTCGAGGAGTGCCAGCATGAAGCGCTTGCCGACCTCGGCGTCGCGACCACGCTTTTCGAGGCACGGCTGCTCTCCGGACCGCCGGAACTCTACGCCACGCTGCGCCGAGCGCTCGCCCCGGACCGCCTCTGGTCCTCGCGGGATTTCCTCGACGCCAAGCTTGCCGAACAGGCCGAGCGCCATCACAAGTTCCATGACACGGCCTACAACCTCGAGCCCAACGTCAAGCAGAGTCCCGGCGGCCTTCGCGACATCCAGACGATCGCCTGGGTGGCGAAGCGCCATTTCGGCGCCGAGTCGCTGGAGGAACTGGCGACTCGCGGATTCCTCGCGCCGCGCGAACTCGCGCAGCTCGAGTCGGCGCAGGCCTGGCTGTGGCGCGTGCGCTTCGCGCTGCACCTGCTGAGCGGACGGCGCGAGGATCGCCTGCTCTTCGACCACCAGATCCGGCTCGCGCGGATGTTCGGCTACGAGGATGCGACCTATACGCTCGCGGTCGAGCAGTTCATGCAGCGCTACTACCGGACGGCGATGCTGGTGAGCTGGCTCAACGAGCTGCTGCTGCAGCAGATCCGCGAGGAGATGCTCGCGAACCGCGACGCGCCGGCGCTGCCGCTGTCGGGTCACTTCCAGGAGCGCGACGAGTGCATCGAGGCCGTCTCGGCGGACGTCTTTGCACGCCACCCGTCGGCGCTCCTCGAACTCTTCGTCGTGCTGCAGCAGAACCCGCGGCTGCGCGGAGTGCGTGCCCGCACCATCCGGCTCATCGCGGAAAACCTGTGGCTCATCGACGAGGAGTTCCGCCAGAACCCGCGCAACCACCGGCTGTTCCTCGAGATCCTGCGGGCGCCGGCGGGCGTCACGCACGAGCTGCGCCGCATGAACCTCTATGGCGTGCTCGGCCGCTACATCCCGGCCTTCGGCCGCATCGTCGGCCGCATGCAATACGACCTCTTCCACGCCTATACCGTGGACGCCCACACGCTGTTCGTCGTCAGCAACCTGCGCCGGTTTGCCCTCGAGCGCTACGACCACGAGTTCCCGAAACTCGCTCAGATTTTCCGTGCGCTGCCGAAACCGGAGGTCGCCTACCTCGCGGCCATCTTCCACGACATCGCGAAGGGACGGGGCGGCGATCACTCGGAACTCGGCGGCGTGGATGCCGAGGCCTTCTGCCTCGAGCAGGGCCTGTCGCCCTATGACGCCCGGCTCGTCGCCTGGCTCGTCCGTAATCACCTGAAGCTCTCGGTGACGGCGCAGAAACAGGACATCTCCGATCCGCAGGTCGTGAACGCCTTCGCCTGCGCGGTCGGCGACCAGGCGCGGCTTGACTACCTCTACGTGCTCACCGTCGCGGACGTGCGCGGCACCAATCCGAAGCTCTGGAACTCGTGGAAGGCAACGCTCTTCGACGAGCTCTATGAACGCGTCAAGCAGGCGCTGCGCCGCGGACTCGAGTCGCCGCTCGACCGCGAGCAACTCATCGCGGAAACCCAGGCGCTGGCGCGCGAGCAGCTCATCGCCTCGGGCGTCGCCGCAGGCGCGATCGAGCGCGTCTGGGCGACGCTGACCGACGCCTATTTCCTGCGGCACGCGGCCGCGGAGATCGTCTGGCACACGGCCGAGATCGCCGCGCACGAGCCCGGCAACGCGATCCCGCTCATCGCCGTCGCCGAGCACCCGGGCCGCGGCGGCGCGACGGTCGTGCTCGTCTGCACGCACGGGCGTCACCACAGCTTTGCGCGCGCGACCGCCGCCCTCGACCAGCAGGGTCTCAGCATCCAGGACGCGCGCATCACGCCGACGGACGACGGCGGCAGCCTCGATACCTACCTCGTGCTCGAGGATACGGGCCAGCCGATCACCGACCGCGAGCGTATGTCCGGCATCGAGCGGCACCTGCGGCATGCGCTGTCCGAGCACCATGCCCAGGCGCCCGCGGTCGCACGCCGGGTGCCGCGGCAGGTGCGCATGTTCACGACACCCATCCAGGTGAGCTTCAGCGCCGACCCTGACAAGGGAAGAACGCTGGTCGAGGTCGTGGCGGGCGACCGGCCGGGCCTCCTCTCGGAGATCGGCCAGGTCTTCTGGGACCAGAAGGTCGAACTGCACGGCGCCAAGATCATGACCGTCGGCGAACGCGCCGAAGACGTCTTCACGATCACGGACGAAACCGGCCGCCCGCTCACACCGGCGCGCTGCCAATCACTCGCCCAAGCCCTGACGCTTGCGCTCGACGCGCGCATCGCGGCGGCCTGAGGATGCCATGACTACCCGGGAACGCATCGAGCAGGCCTTCGAGAATCGTGCGACGCTCACGCCGGACAGCGCACCCCGTGAGCTCCTCGCCGCGATCGAGGAATGCCTCGAGCTTCTCGGCAGCGGCCGCGCCCGTGTCGCGGAGCCCGACGGTGCCGGCGACTGGCGCGTCAACGAATGGCTCAAGAAAGCGGTCCTGCTCCACTTTCGCACGCACGACAACGTCGTTCGCGAGGCCGGGGCCCTGCACTGGTTCGACAAGGTGCCGCTCAAGCACTCGGGATACGACGCGGCGCGATTTGGAGCCGAGGGTGCGCGCATCGTGCCGGGCGCCATCGTGCGCGCAGGCAGCTACATCGCGCGTGACGTCGTGCTGATGCCTTCCTTCGTCAATGTCGGCGCCTATGTCGGCGAGGGGACAATGGTGGACACCTGGGCGACCGTCGGATCGTGCGCCCAGGTCGGCCGGAATGTGCACCTCTCCGGTGGCGTCGGAATCGGCGGCGTCCTCGAGCCGCTGCAGGCGCGCCCGACCATCATCGAGGACGACTGCTTCATCGGCGCGCGTTCGGAGGTCGTCGAGGGCGTGATCGTCGAGCGCGGCGCCGTGCTCTCCATGGGTGTCTTCATCGGTGCCAGCACGCGCATCTACGATCGCGAGTCGAAGGCGATCTCCTACGGCCGCGTGCCCGCCGGCTCGGTCGTCGTCCCCGGCAGCCTCCCCGCTCCAGACGGCTCCCATTCCCTGTCCTGCGCCGTCATCGTGAAGCGCGTCGACGCCCAAACGCGTGCCAAGACCTCCATCAACGAGCTCCTTCGGATGTAAGGGCGGCGGGGGGGGGGGGGGGGGGGGGGGGGGGGGG
>DATBSX010000219.1:0-2393 GCA_036559565.1 Steroidobacteraceae bacterium
TCATTCGCCTGCGGCACGAGTATCCGGATCGGCGCGTGCTGCTCGACGTCTGGGAAGTCACGGCCTATGACGGCGAGCCGCAGGCGCTAGACGCCCAGGCGCTCGCCTGGGCGCTTCCCGACGAATTGCCGAAGCACGACCTGCTCGAAGCCGACCGCCCAATCGTGACGGCGCTCCGGCTGCCGCGCCTTGCGCGCGTGCTTGCCGAGGGCGAGTCATTGCAATCGATCCGGGGCAGCGCCGCGCAGGCGATCCTCGTGCCCCGGGCCGTGGACAGCGCGGACGGCCTCGACGCGGACGCCGTTGCCGCCGCACGCGCCGCCGGGCACCGCGTGTTCGTCATGGGCGAGGACGTGGACGCCGTGCGCATTGCCGCCATGGCGCGCTGCGATGGCGTCGTCCTGCGCTGGCGCGGGCAGAGCCTGCATGTTGACCGCAGCGGCGAGTTCCTGGTGGGCGCGCATTGCGTGGACGCCGAGAGCGCGACGCAGGCGGTTGCCGAGGGCGCGCACTTCCTCGTGATCGCGCCCGAAGACGGGCCGATTTCCGAGCGCCTGCTCGAACGGCTCTGCGTGATCGTGGGCCGCCCCGTATTCGCCGGCTGGTACGCCGATGCGCGGCGACTTGAAAAGCTGCAGCAGGTCGGAGCACATGGATGCGCCGTTCGCCGCTGAAAGGTGGCCGGAGGGGACAGTCCCCTTCAGAGCGTGCGGTCGAAGAAATCGAGGATGGTCTTCCAGCCGTGGATGCCGGTGTCGCGGAATGTCAGCGCGCCGTGCTTGCTGCCGGGGTAGGGCACGACTTCGAACGGCTGCCCGCTCGCGACCAGCGCGGGAATGAGCAGCGTCGTGTTCGTGAAGAGGACGTTGTCGTCCGCCATTCCGTGGATGATCATCAGGCGGTCGCGGATCGCGCCCGCGTAGGTCAGCACGTTCGAGAGCCGATAGCCTTCCGGGTTCTCCTCGGGCGTGCCGAGGTAACGCTCCGTGTAGTGTGTGTCATAGAGCCGGTAATCGGTGACCGGCGCCCCGGCGACGCCCGCCTTGAACGTGCCCGGCGATTGCCCGAGCAGCATGAGCGTCATGTAGCCGCCGTAGCTCCAGCCGTACACGCCGACGCGCGCGGGATCCACGAAGGGCTGTGCCTTCAACCAGGCGACGCCCTTCAGCTGGTCCTCGACCTCGACGCCGCCGAGGCGGTGGTAGAGCGCTTCCGTGAATTTCTGCCCGCGACCGCCTGAGCCGCGATTGTCCAGCGCGAACACGACGTAGCCGCGCTGCGTGAAGAGCTGCGCCGTCTGGTTGCCGCGCCGCTCGCCCCACCGGCGCTGCACGGTCTGCACCGTCGGGCCGCCGTACACGACAAGCACCGCGGGATAGCGCTTGCCTGCCACGTAGCCGGCGGGCTTGTAGAGCTGGTAGTAGAGCGGCGTGCCGTCGGCGGCGGGAATCGTGCCGTACTCCGGCAGGACGTGGCGATCGAGGTAGGGCGCGTACGGGTGGTTCGCGTCGAGGCGGTTCTCCACGAGCCAGGCGAGGCGCTCGCCCGAGATGTCGTGCAGCGAGACCTGCGGCGGCTGGGCCGGGTCGCTGTAGCCGTCGAGGAACCGCCGCGCATCTGCCGACATCGTGACGTTGTGCCAGCCGTCGCCCGCCGTGATCGCGACCGGTGCGCGCTTCGTGCCGTCGGCAAGGTCCGCGACGTAGAGCTGCCGCTCGATCGGCGTTTTCAGCGTCGCCATGAAATAAACCTTGCCACGCCGTTCGTCGATGCCGCGCACCGCCGGCGCCTGCCATTCGCCGAGGACGTCCCAGTCGCCCGCGGTCACCGGGCCTTTCAGCACGCCGCCGTAGTCATAGAGGTACAGGTGGTTGTGGCCGCTTCGCTGCGAAGCCCAGAGGATTTCCTGGCGCTCGGGGAGGAAGTACAGGTCGTCGTGCAGCTCGACCCAGGTGTCGCTTCGCTCCGAAAACAGCTGCCGCGCTTCGCCGCCGGTCACCGGATAGGAGAGCACGTCGAGCCGTTTCTGGTCGCGCGCCTGCCGCTGGACGAGCAGGCGATTGCTCTCCGGATACCATTCGACGCGCGCGAGGTAGTAGTCCTTATTGCCGAGGTCGCACCAGGTGACTTCGCCGGTATCGAGCGCGAGGATTGCGAGCGTCACCCGCGCATTCGCATGCCCGGTCGCGGGATAGCGCTCTTTGAGGACGCGCACGCCCGTCGCGTCGATCTCGAAGCGCTCGACCTCGGCGACCGGCGATTCGTCCACGCGTGCGAACGCGAGGTGCTTTTCGTCCGGCGACCACCAGTAGCCGGTGTCGCGGTTCATCTCTTCCTGCGCGATGAATTCGGCGACGCCGTGGCTGATGAGCCCGCCACCGCCCGTCGTCAGC
>DATBSX010000220.1:0-4023 GCA_036559565.1 Steroidobacteraceae bacterium
CGGCGGAAACGCCTTTCGCCATCAGGAATTCGCGCACGGACTTCTCGGTCGCAGCCAGGTCCACGCGGCCGCCGCGGATCACCGTCAGCGGGTGGCCATTCGCATGGATTTCGCGGAAGACCTCGGCGTGCAGCTTGTCGAGGAGGCCCAGCGACTCGATCGTGAAGAAGAGCCGCGCGTCCTCGCGCGTGACCTCGTTCCAGATGACGGGCGTGCGCTTCAGCACGATCCAGTCCGGCTTCGATTTCTCCCAGGACTCGAGCCGCGGCTCGAGCGCATAGCAGTGACCGCAGCCGTACCAGAATCCCTCGACGATTTCTACCTTGCCCGGCGGCGTGCTGACCGGCTGCGCGACCGGGTAGGCGATGAAGTTCTCGCCTTCCTTCCAGTGCGAGACGTCGCCCTTGGCCGGCGCGGGCGTCGCCGCCTCGACGGCGGCCGCGATCGGGCTCGTCGCGCTCACGGCTTCATCCACCGTCTCGCCATCGCTGCTGCGGGCTTCCGGCTTCGCGGCCGGAGCGGCCGCCGGCGGAGCCTCGGCCGTCGTCGCTGGCGCCTCGGCCTTTTGCGTCTCGGCGGGCGGAGCTTCCTTGCCGCAGGCCGCGCAAAGGAGCAGGGCCGCAAGCGTCAATAGAACTGGCTTGTTCATCGCAATCCCTGTACGTACGAGGCGAGCGCGCGCATTTCTGCATCGGTCATGCGGTCGGTGACGGCCTGCATGATGTCGTTTCCGGCCGCAGTGCGCGTGCCGTCTTTGAATGCCTTGAGCTGGTTGTAGGTGTAGACCGCGTGCTGGGCGCGAAGTGCCGGATACTTCGCCGGGCCGTTCCCGCGGCCCTGCGGCCCATGGCAGGCGATGCAGGCCGGGATGCCGCGGGTCTTGTCGCCGCCGCGATAGAGCTTTTCGCCTTCCTTCCAGTTCGACGGATCCGCTTCGAGGCCGGCGGGAGTCTGCCGGGAAAAATGGGCAGCCAGGTCCAGCATGTCGCCTTCCATGAGCGCGGCGGCCATCGGCGTCATGAGCGGATTGACGCGCTTGCCCGCCTTGAACGCCTGCAGCTGCGCGACGATGTAGGCCTCGCCCTGTCCGGCCAGGTTGGGCCATTCGGGATTGACGCTCGCACCCGTCATGCCGTGGCAGGCGCTGCAAACGGCGGCTTTCTGCGAGCCGAGGGTGGCGTCGCCGGCCGTCGCCGAGAACGCGATCAACGAGAGCGCAAGGATCGAGCCGAGGGGCTTCTTATTCATGCAAGAATTATATATGTCCCGGTATTCCAAGGCCCGATTCCTGAAAAGCGCCGTTGCCCCGGCGACTTTCGGCGACGATTCCGGCTTCGAAGTCGCGATCGCGGGCCGTTCAAACAGCGGGAAATCGAGCGCCCTGAACGCCATCGTCCGCAAGCACGACCTCGCACGCACGAGCCGGACCCCGGGGCGCACCCAGGCCGTGAACCTCTTCGAACTCGGTCCGGGCCGGCGGTTCGTGGACCTGCCGGGCTATGGCCACGCGAACGTGCCGGCCCGGGTCCGGGCGGAGTGGGCGGAGCTGATCGATGCCTACTTTGCGGAACGCGAGTCGCTCCGGGGCCTTTTCATCATCGTCGACGCTCGCCGCGGGTTCGCCGCAAGTGACGAGGCGATGCTGGCGTATGCGACGGTGCGCCGGCTGCCTTCGCACGTGCTCCTCAGCAAGTCGGACAAGCTCGGCCGCAACGACGCGAGGCAGGCGTTGGCGGTGGCCCGGCGCACGCTCGGCGAACGCGCAAGCGTGCAGCTCTTCTCGGCGGAATCGGGCGAAGGGGTCGACGCGGCGCAGGGCGCGCTGGAGGCCATGCTGGCGGGTCACGTAAAAGTGCCCGGCGATCCGTAAGGACCGCCGGGCAGATACCCGGCTTGGGGATGCAATCCGGGCGACCCGCTCAGGGAGGGAAGCGGGGAGCGTCTCACGGCGCCCGAAAAGTTAGATGGGGACAGTCCCCTGAAGTTCCAAGCCTAGTGGGCGTCGTCCCAGTTCGGGCCGGTGCCGGTGTCGACCCGCAGCGCGACCGCCAGGTCCGCGGCGCCGCACATCAGCTCGACGACCTTGCTCCGCACTTTTTCGACTGCGGATTCAGCGACTTCCAGCACGAGCTCGTCGTGCACTTGTAGGACGAGGTGTGCGGCGATGCCAGACTCATGGATCCACGCCTGCACGCGGATCATCGCCCGCTTGATGATGTCGGCCGCCGTGCCCTGCATCGGCGCGTTGATGGCGCTGCGCTCGGCGTACTGCTGCAGGTTGCGGTCGCGCGAGCGGATGTCCGGCAGATAGAGCCGCCGTCCGAATACCGTCTCGACGAAGCCGTGCTCGCGCGCGCTCGCGCGCGTGCGCTCCATGTATTCGCGCACGCCCGGGTAGCGGCCGAAGTAACGACCGACGTAATCCTGTGCGGCGTGGCGCTCGATGCCGAGCTGGCGCGCGAGACCGAAAGCCGACATGCCGTAGATGAGCCCGAAGTTGATCGCCTTCGCGGCGCGGCGCTGGTCGTTCGTGACCTCGTCCACCGCGACGTCGAAGACTTCGGCCGCCGTCGCGCGGTGAATGTCGCCTTCCTCCGCGAATGCGCGCCGGAGACTCTCGTCGCCCGAGAGGTGCGCCATGATGCGAAGCTCGATCTGGGAATAGTCGGCGGATAGCAGCACCTCGCCCCTGGGCGCGATGAAGGCCTGGCGGATGCGGCGGCCTTCGGGCCGGCGGATCGGGATGTTCTGCAGGTTCGGGTCGCTGGACGAGAGCCTTCCGGTCACCGCGACCGCCTGGTGGTAGGAAGTGTGCACGCGGCCGGTTTTCGCGTCGATCTGCTCCGGCAATTTCTCGGTGTAGGTGGAGCGGAGCTTCGCGAGGCCCCGGTACTCCAGGATGATGCGCGGCAGCTGGTATTTCTCCGCGAGTTCCTCGAGCACTTCCTCCGCCGTGGAGGGCTGGCCGGTGCGCGTCTTCTGCCGGACGGGAAGGCCCAGTTTCGTGAACAGGATTTCCTGCAGCTGCTTCGGCGAGTCGAGGTTGAACGGCTGGCCGGCGGACTTGTGCGCCTCCACCTCGAGTTCGGCGAGCCTTTTCGCGAGCTCGCCGCTCTGTTTTTTCAGGAGTTCGCGGTCAACCAGCACGCCGTGGTGCTCCATCTCGAGCAGGACCGGCACGAGCGGCTGCTCGATCTCCTCGTAGATCCCGAGGAGCGCCGGCTCTTTCTCGAGCGCGGCGTGCAGGACGCGGTGCAGCTGCAGCGTGACGTCGGCGTCCTCGGCGGCGTAAGTCGAGGCCTGCTCGAGCGCCACCTGGTTGAACGGGATCTGCTTCGCGCCCTTGCCGGCGACGTCCTCGTACTTGATCGTGTCGACGCCGAGGTAGAGCTTCGCGCAGGAATCCATGTCGTGGCGCGTCGCGGTCGAGTTCAGGACGTAGGACTCGAGCATCGAGTCGTAGCGCATGCCGGTCAGGTCGATGCCGGCGCACTTGAGGACGTGGGCGTCGTACTTGAGGTGGTGGCCGACCTTCGGCCGCTTCGGGTCCTCGAGCAGCGGCTTCAGCCTCGCGAGCGACTTGCTTCTGTCTAACTGGTCCGGCGCGCCGGGATAATCGTGCGCGAGCGGCAGGTAGGCGGCCTTGCCGGGTTCGATGCAGAAGGAGACGCCGACGATTTCGGCTTGCATATAGTCGAGGCTGGTCGTCTCGGTGTCGAAGGCGAAGAGTGGCGCCTTGTTAAGTGCACTGAGCCACGCGTCAAGCTGCTTCGTCGTGGTTATCGTCTCGTACTCACGTGTGGGCGCGGGAGCGGGCGCCGGCGGCCGGGACTCCGGCTCGCTCGCTCCGCCCGAACTTAGTCGCTCGCTCGCCGGGTCCCGGCCACCAGCGCCTGGTGCCCCGCCTCCGGTCAGTTGGCGCAAAAGCGAGTTCATCTCGAGGCGGCGATACAGTGCGCTGAGCACGGCGACGTCTGGCGCCTTGCGCGTGAGGTCCGCCGGAGAGAGGGGAAGGTCGAGGTC
>DATBSX010000221.1:0-11857 GCA_036559565.1 Steroidobacteraceae bacterium
TGCCGCCTGCGGCGTGCGGGATTCGAGGAGGCGGGAATTCCCGATCCCACGCACTACAGATGAAGGGCCGGAGGGGCTCAGGTATCATTCGCGCCCCTGAAGTGGGCCGTTAGCTCAGTGGTAGAGCATCTGGCTTTTAACCAGTTGGTCGGTGGTTCGATCCCACCACGGCCCACCATCCCAGCAACCGGACCTATCCCGACGAAGCATGTCTTCGGTAGGGAAAGAAACGCTTCAGGTCATTGAGTGGCGCTTCCAGGAAGCGCCAGGAAAGGCTTGCGAGGAACAGGGTGACCGCCAGATACGCAAAGAACAGCGGAATTGCGTGACGGGAACCATGGGTATCGATGAAGTTGTTCGCCAGCTTGAGGATCGCGCTGGACACGAACAAATGCAGCAGATAAACCCCGTAGCTTATTTTCCCCAGGTAAGTCAGCGGCCGCGATTCAAGCGCCCAGCCGAAGGGCCCGGAAATGCCACTGGCCGCCTTGGCGACCAGAAAGACGAAAACCATGGCGGCAGCGAAGTCGTACAGGGCAAGGAAGAGCGGTTCGTCTCCGTCCACGTGGCCGAGCGCCATCATGCCGATCAGTAATGCCAGGCCGATCCACAGCAGCCAGCGACTCTTGTCGCGCAGCCAGGCAGGCACCTGATCCGGGGCGTGCTGAGCCACCGCGAGTAGCGCACCGGCGCCGAGCGTGTCCAGGCAACCCGGTGTCAGCACCCACACGGCGACCGGACTGAAACCCGCGAGCGAGCCCAGGCCGCGAAAGAGCGGTGCAATGATGATGAGGCCGATGATCGTCCACGGCAGCGCTCGCTTCGGCAGGCAGAGAATCAAGGCGGGCCATACCAGGTAGAACTGCTCTTCGACCGAAAGGCTCCACAAGTGGGATATCGGATTCTGCCAGTGGCCTCGCAGGGCAAAATAGATGTTCGACGCATAGCTGACATGCCAGATGAGCGTCTCCCGCAGGACCGTTTCATGCAGCAGCCAGCCGGCGGCCAGGATTGCGTAGTAAAGGGGAAATATCCTGAGGAAACGCCGGATGTAGAACTGTTTCAAGGCATAGGCCGAGGATTCGATTCCGGACTGAACCCAGGTGCGACACTGCAGCAGGATTCCAGTGATCAGGTAGCCGCTCAGCACAAAGAAGAGCAACACGCCGAGCCGGCCCAGGTGATGCGCAGGTTGATAGACCTCAGGCACCCAGTGGTGAAGCAATACGATTGAGACGGCCAGTGCCCTCTGGCCATCGAGTTGTGGCACGTATTTCAAGGAGTCCTACAATACAGCGTCAAACGGCGTCAGATTACACTGCGTCCTGCAGCAAGAGGTCACGGATGACTGCACATCGCTCTGTCATCGCGCAGTTCTGCGATGACGTCCGCCAGGAAATCGGCAACAAGTTCTCGCTGATGGGCTGCTATGGCTCGGATCTCTACGTGCCGGAGTTCCCGATCACGCTGCCGAAACTCTGCGTCTTCGTGATCGCGCGGACCCCGCGCGAGCAGCCCTTCGAACGGCTGACCTTGCGCCTGGTGCGGGGCAGCGAGGTCCTGTCGGAGCTCGACGCGAATCCAGAAAAGCTGAATGCCGGCGAGACACCTGAATGGGCGCGCTGGCTGTCGCTGACGGGCATTCTCGCGGTCACGCCGTTCCACGCCACGGGGCCCTGCCGCCTGCAGGTGCTGGCCCAGACCGAGGCGGAGACGCTCGAGAGCGGGCAATTCCTGATCGAGCGGATGCGCTAGCGCGAATCGACGTCAGCAGCAGCGATTCGGCTGGCTCCATCGCCGGTCGAGTTCAGCACGGTAGAACTGGCTGCGGTCGAGCGTGACTTCACCGGGATGAGCGATTCTCCGGTGCACGAGATAGCGCTCATAGGCGTCGTCGCCGGTGATCGAGCGCAGTCCCGCCCACCACCGCCGCCATGTGCCGGTGAGCCGCGTCACGTCAGCTGCGTCGCCACGTAGGGCGATTCCGTGCTGTGTGCCGGGCGCCGTCCCGACAGATGCTGCAGGCAGCCCCGGGCCATGTCGATGACGACAATCCACACGACCAGCAGGAAGAACACCGTGAGCCAGCCGTCGAGGTGCTGGTTGAAGATCAGCTTGGATGCGACGGCCGCGCGCTCCGGCGGCAGCACGCCGGCCGCCAGCTTTTCCGCAAGGTCACGGGCCGCCGCAAAGAAGCCCATCTTTGGGTCGTCGCTGAATATCTTCTGGATCGCCGCCGCGGTCGTCACGGTCACGAGCCAGGCGAGCGGAAGGCCCGGCACCCAGGCATACCGCTGCCGCCCGGATTTCACGAAAGTTGCCGTCACGACTGCGAGCGCGATCGCGGCCAGCATCTGGTTCGCCATGCCGAAGAGCGGCCAGAGGATATTGATCCCGCCGTTCGGGTCGATGACGCCGATGTAGAGGAAGTAGCCCCAGCCGAATACGACGAGCAGGCTCGCGGCCCAGGCAGAGGGATACCAGGACGTCCGACCGAGCGGCTCCCAGAGGGCACCGAGTGCATCCTGCATGATGAACCGGCCGACGCGCGTGCCGGCGTCGAGGACCGTCAGGATGAATACCGCCTCGAACATGATGGCGAAGTGGTACCAGATCGCAAACAGGCCGTCGCCGAAAGCGGAACCGAATATGTGCGCCATGCCGACGGCGAGCGAAGGCGCGCCGCCGGTGCGGCCGTAAAGCGTCGTTTCGCCCATGCTGTGGGCGAGCGCCTGCATCTGCGCCGCATCGACGGGAAATCCCCAGGACGTGATGGTGGCCGTTGCCGTCGCCGGATCCGCGCCCACGACGCCGGCCGCGGTGTTGATCGCGAAGTAGACGCCGGGATCCAATACGCAGGCGGCGATCAGCGCCATGATCGCGACGAAGGACTCGAGCGCCATCGAGCCGTAGCCCACCATGCGCACGTCCGTCTCGCGCGCGATCAGCTTGGGCGTCGTGCCGGAGGCCACGAGCGCGTGAAAGCCCGAGATCGCGCCGCAGGCAAGCGTGATGAAGAGAAATGGAAACAGCTGCCCGCTGAAGATCGGGCCCGTGCCGTCGATGAACCGGGTGAAGGCGGGCATCCGGATTTCCGGCTGCAGGACGCAGATTGCGATCGCGAGCAGGAAGACAACGCCCAGCTTGACGAAAGTGGAGAGGTAGTCGCGCGGCGCGAGCAGCAGCCAGACCGGCAGGATCGCGGCGACCAGGCCGTAGCCGATCACAAACCAGGCGAGCGTCTGCGAATCAAGGTCGAACCAGGCGTGAAGTTCCGGGTTGCGGTCCACCCAGCCGCCGGCCCCGACCGCCAGCAGGAGCAGCGCGACGCCGATGACCGTCGCCTCGAGTACCCGACCCGGGCGCAGTACGCGCAGGTAAACACCGACCAGGAGTGCGATCGGGATGGTCGCGAAGACGGTCGCGGTGGACCAGGCGCTGTGGGCCATGGCCTTGACGACGACGAGCGCGAGCACGGCGATCAGGATCACCATGATGAAGAGCGTCCCGACCATCGCGGCCGAGGCGCCGAATTTTCCGAGCTCGTCACGCGCGAGATGGGCGAGGCTGCGCCCGTCACGGCGCGTCGAGCAAAAGAGTACGAGCATGTCCTGCACGCAGCCCGCAAGCACGGCGCCGACCAGGAGCCACAGCGTGCCGGGCAGGTAGCCGAATTGGGCCGCAAGCGTCGGTCCGATGAGCGGCCCTGCGCCCGCGATCGCCGCGAAATGGTGGCCAAACACGATCGAGCGGTGCGTCGGCATGAAGTCGCGGCCGTTGTCGAGGCGCTCGGCGGGCGTCGCCCGCGACGCATCCAGCCGGCAGACGCGCGTGGCGATCCAGCCGCTGTAGAAGCGATAGCCGATCAGGTACGTACAGACCGCAGCGACCACGAACCAGAGCGCGTTGATGCTCTCGCCGCGATTGAGCGCAATGCCGCCCAGTGCGGCCGCGCCCGCGATGGCGATCGCAGACCACAGGGCGACACGGGCGAACTTGGGGTTCGACATCAAGGCATGCCTCCAGCGGCCCGCGCCACGATAATCGCAGCGCCCAAGCCGGAACAAGTGCGGCTCAGAATTGCGGGCGCCGGTCCGGATCCCGCGAGGCGCGCGTCAGGAAGCGGCGGATGGCCGGCAGGGCGTCGTCGGCTGGCATGAGCTTCTGCTGCTCCATGAGCCGCGCCATGTCGCGGATGCTGCGCTCCCCGTCAATCATGGCGAGAAGGAAGGCATAGACGCGCGTCGAAAGTGCCTGCGCGCGAAATTCCGGGAGCGCGGGAACGGGCAGGTCGGCGCGCTCGATCCACGGCGGCAGCTCGGGCCCGGGAGCCGGCGAGGGAATGTCCTTCTCCTTGTGCGCACAGAAGGTGATGACGGACTCGATCCGTGCATGGCGGCTCGCCGGTGAACTGAGATACGGGCCTTTCGCTTCGCTCGCCTGCGGCCGGGAGAAGCCCGACGCCGGCAGGCGCTCGATGAGTTCCTCGAGACTGGGCGCGTCGGCGGGCGCGGCGTCCGCGAATGCCAGCGAACCGTGATTGACCCACAGTCCGCCCGGTGCGAGCAGGGCGTTGACGCGGGCCATGACCCTCGCGATAGGCTCGCTCGCGACGTCAATGAACCAGGGCGTCAGGACCAGGTCGAACTGGCCCGGCCTGAACGGGGGTGCGCTGGCGTCCGCGAGCACGAGGGAAAGCCCCGGCCTGGGCGGCTCCGGGGCCGCGTGGCGACGGAGCACCGCGTGGTCCGCGATGGTCCTTGGGGCGATCGGGAACTCATAGAACTCGAGCGGCGGCCCGCCGAGGATGCGCGCCGCAGCCAGCAGGAACAGCGGATTGAAATCTAGCGCGACCGTGACTCCGGGCCCCAGGGCCTGGTGCAGGTCATAGGCGAGGCGTCCCGCGCCGGCGCCCAGCACCAGCCGTCGCGTCGGCCCGTCGCTCTTCGGGAGGCATGCCATGACCGCATCGACGCTCGCGCGGTTCTCCGCATCACCCCAGCACCAGTCCCGGTGCAGGTTCGGGTAATACGACGTCAGGCCCTGGCTGAACGGGAGTTCCGTGCCGAGTGCGACATGGACCGCGTGCGCCTCGCCGCGGCGAGCCATGCCGAGCGGCTGCATCAACTCGCGGACGCGCACCGCCTGGTCCTCGAAGGCTGCGGCGAGGTGTTCGATTCGGGTGCGGGTGAGTCCGGGCGGGGCGCCGTCGAGCGCGGCGCGCTGCCGGGCCGCTTCGGTTGCATAGTGCGTGAGCAGGTGATGCAGTCGCCCGCGCCATTCCGTCAGCGCGAGCCGTGGTTCGGGCATCAGCCAGGGTATGCCGCCGACCTCCGGAAAATCGGTCCGGCACTTCAGGCAGCTCGCGCCGGCCAGGCGCGTACCACAGGCGGGGCACGCGAGCAATTCCGCGAGCGCGGCATCGAATGTCATGCGCGCATCATGCCGCAACGGCGCCACGGTGGTGACCAGAAGCGCCGCCGACTATGATTCATCGATGCCGGGGGATGCAGCGACAACATTTCGTCTCGTGGACGGTGCGGGGCCCGCACAGCGCGCGGTGTTCCGCGCCGAGGCGCCCGGCCGTTCGGAAATCCTCGTGATCGGCGGTTACCAGGGACCTGCGCTTCCGGCAGAGATCGGCAGCCCGAAAGTCGAGCCTCGCGCGACCGGCGGATTCCAGGTCATCAGCAAACAGGGAGTCCTCGACTTCGATGCCCGCGCGATCGACCGGATCGAGATGCGCCCCTCGCTCTTCGATCAACTGCATCGGCCCTTCGCGCTCGGCACAGGCGACCGATTGGCGGTGCGCGTCCTGCTGGCGCTCCTGCGCCTGCCGGGCGGGGCGAAGCTGCTTCGCCTCTGGCACGCGAGGCGCGGCGCATGAACCCGAACGAGATCATCGTCCAGGCAACGGTCGGCGCCATGGTGCTCGGCGTCGTCATCGCGGCCTGCATCTGGATCTATCGCCGCTGGGGCATTTACCGCGCCCGCAAGCAGCTCGTCCGGTCTTTCGAGGCGGTTTCCGCCGCCGTGCTCCGGGACGTCCTGATTCCGGACGGAAGCGGCGGGCAATTGCACATCGACTTCCTGCTGCTCACTGGGCGTGGGCTGCTCGTCGTGGATTACCGCGACGTCGAGGGCATCGTGTTCGGAGGCGAACACATGCGCGAGTGGGCCGTGATGAACGGCAACGCGCGATCCACGTTCCTGAATCCTCTTGAACCGCTCTACGACCGCATCGCGGCGGTCCGCCTGCTCGCGGGCGAGGCGCCTGTGGACGGGCGCATCGTCTTCACCAGCCGCTCCAAGTTTCCGAAAGGGCGGCCTCCGCGCGTCATGCGCCTCGACCTGCTGGAAGCGGAATACCCGGCTGCGCAGCCCGGTGCGGCCCACCCGGCGGAGCGCTATCGCGCTGCCTGGGACCAGCTCGTCGTACAGGCTGAACCCAGCCCGCTGGGTCGCAGCTAGGCCGTCTTTCGAGCATGGTGGTCGGCGACCACCTTCGCGACGCAGACCGTCAGCTTTTCAGCGCAGGCGATGTGGAGGAATTCATTCGGGCCATGCGCATTCGCATGCGGGCCCAGCACGCCGGTCACGAGGAATTGGGTTTCGGGGAAGCGCTCACCCAGCATCCCGATGAACGGAATGCTGCCGCCGGTGCCCAGGTACATTGCGTCCCTGCCGAAAGTAGCGCGCGACGCATCGCGCATCGACGCCTCGAGCCAGGGCGCCACGGGCGGCGCATCCCAGCCGGGCTGCGACGAGCCCACCTCAAAGTGGACCCGCACGCCGTAGGGCGGGTCAGCCTCCAGTCGTTTCTTGACGGCCGCAGCTGCGGCCTCGGCGTCCGCACTCGGCGGCATGCGGAATGACAGCTTGAACTCGACACGCGGCAACAGCACGTTGCCGGCGTTCTCCATGGCCGGAAGGCCCGCAGCACCCGTCACGGCGAGCGTCGGGCGCCAGGTGTTGTTGAGCACGAGCTCGACCGGCGAGTCTGTGAGCGCCCAGGCTCCCGGCACGAAGGGCAGCTTGCCGGCGATTTCCGAGCCCAGCACGGCGGCGGCCGCCCGCGCCTGGTCGATGCGGGCCGCCGGAATCGGCACGATGAACTCGTCCAGGAGCACGTCGCCGGTGACGTCGCTCTCCACGCGCGCGAGCAACGTGCGCGCGATGCGAAACACCGAGGGCGCGATGCCGGTGCCGGCGCCCGAGTGCACGCCTTCGGTCAGTCCCTCGATGATGAGGTCTCCGACGAGGTTGCCCCGCAGCGACGTCGTGCACCAGAGCTGGTCGTAGTTGCCGCATTCGGCGTCGAGGCAGACGACGAGACTCGGCGTGCCGATGCGGCTCGCGAGCTTGTCGACGTAAAAGGGGAGGTCGTAGCTGCCGCTTTCCTCGCAGGCCTCGATCAGCACGACACAACGCGCGTGCGGGATTTTCTGTTCCTGCAGGAGGCGGATCGCCGTCAAGGACGAAAAGACCGCGTAGCCGTCATCAGCGCCACCGCGGCCGTACAGCTTGCCGTCGCGTATCAGGGGCTCCCAGGGCGAGAGTCCTTCGGCCCAGCCGGTGAACTCCGGCTGCTTGTCCATGTGCCCGTAGAGAAGCACGGTGTCGCCGCCGGCGCCCGGGATTTCGCAGAAGAGCACGGGCGTACGGCCCTTCTCGCGCAGGATCTCGACCTCGAGGCCCGCGATCGGCTGCTCGCGGCACCAGGCTGCCATCAACTCCGCGGCGCGATCCATGTGCCCGTGCGCCTGCCAGTCGGCGTCGAAGAGCGGTGACTTGTTGGGAATCCGGATGTAGTCCGAGAGGCGCGGGACGATCGAGTTGCGAAAGGCGGCTCGGGTGGTTTCCTGGGCGCGTTTGAAATCCATGTAAAACCTGTTATCCGTGAGTCACGGCGTCTTGTTGATCCAGTTGCGGCATCGCATTCCGTGCGCCGGCCGCGACTCGAAGTGTAAGGCCAAAAAAGCGGCTGGCGTTTTCGGTCGTTGCCGCGGCTAGGGCCGCGGGATCCTCGCCGCGACAATGCGCCAGCACTTCGAGGACTGCCGGCAGGAACGCGGGTTCGTTGCGCCGATGCGCCGGCTTCGGCTGCAACGTACGCGGGAGCAGGTAGGGGGCGTCGGTCTCGAGCATGAGCCGGTCCGCCGGAATATGCGGCGCAGCTTCGCGCAGGGCCTGGCCGCGCCGCTCATCGCAGATCCAGCCGGTCACGCCCACGGAGAGCCCGAGCGCGAGGCAATCCTCGAGCATGGCCTGCCCCTCGGTGAAGCAATGCAGGACGGCGCGCGAAGCGGCCCGCGGGTGCGCCCGCAACATTTCCAGGAAATCCACACGGGCGTCGCGCTGGTGCAGGAAGAGCGGCTTCTGTTGCCCTTCCGCAAGGGCGAGTTGGAGTTCGAATGCCCGCCGTTGTTCGGCAGGCGGCGAGAAATTCCGGAAGTAATCGAGCCCGCATTCGCCAGCTGCGACGACCATCGGGTCGGAAAGTTGCGCGCTGAGGCGACCCGCATCGCTCCCCTGAAGGCCGGTCGCATGGTGCGGGTGGACGCCTGCAGTTGCGCGCAGGTGCCGGGGATGCTGCCGGCAGAGCGCAATGGCCCGGTCCGTGTCGTCCAGCGTGCTGCCAGTCACGATCATAGCGACGACGCCGGCTGCGCAGGCACGCTCGAGGACGGCGTCGCGATCGGCGTCGAAGCTGTCGTGCGCGAGATTGGCGCCGATGTCGAAGAGGGGCGTCACCGGCCGCCGACCCGGTTCAAGCGGCGCGCAGCGCCGTCGTCACGGGCTGGCGCGCCGCCCGAAGCGCGGGCAGGAATCCGCCGACCATGCCGATCACGACCGCGATGACGAGGCCCTTCTGCACGAGCGCGGGCGTCACGGCGAAGCGGAAGACGATCTGCGTGAAGTTCGCGCCCAGCGTCGAAACCGCCATGTTGTTGAAGAGGAGGAATGCGATCAAGGCGCCTGTCGCCCCGCCGATGAGCGCAAGCGCGAGCGACTCCAGCATGATCGAGACGACGACGGGGAAACCGCCGAAGCCGATCGCGCGCAGCGTCGCGATTTCGCGTGCGCGGGTCCCGACGGCCGCATACATGGTGTTCAGCGCCGCAAACGTCGCGCCGAGGGCCATGATCAGCGTGACGACGCCGGCGAGCATGCCGATCGTCTGGCGGAACTGCTTGGTCTGCCCGCTGTAGTACTGCTCCTCGGTCTGCACGTCCACATTGAGGCGCGGGTCCGCCGTCAAGGCGTCCTTGACGGTCTGCAGGCCCTTGGCGTCCGCAAGCTGCAGCCGGATGGAGCTATAGCCCTGGCGCGCGAAGGCGGACTGGGTGACTTCGACATCCGCCCAGAGCTCGCTCTCGTTGGCGTCACCGGATTCGAAGATGCCAACCACGGTCCATTCGGAGCCGCGCATGCGCAGCGTCTGGCCGAGCCCGGCGCCCTGGAACTGCGCGGCAACGCCGCGGCCGACGATCAGCTCCTTGAGCCCCGGCTCGAAACGCCGGCCCTCGACGACCTTGAGTTGCGGGCGCAGGGCGAATGCGGCTGGTTCCACGCCGCGCACGGTGATATTGGAGCCCAGCTTCTCGCCGGTCTTGACGAGCTCTGCGATCACCATCATCTCGGCCGAGGCGAGGGGCCGGCCGGAGGCGTCCTGAGCGACGCCCGGCGCCTGCTTGATGAGCGTTCCCTGTTCGCGCGGCAGGCCCGAATTCAATTCGGCGCTCGAGCCGCCGCGCAGCACGATGGCGATGTCCTTACGTCCGGTGGACTCGAGCGTCGAGCGGAATCCTTCCGCCATGGCGAGCAGCGCCGTGAACACCGCAACGACGCCTGCGAGTCCGACCAGAATCACGAGGGACGGTCCGAGGCGCTCCGGAATGCTTCGGAAGCCCAGCGAGGTGATCGCAACGATCTGGCGCCACATGGCAGTTCCCTTAGCGCCCGGCCAGCGCGTCGACAATGGTGACGCGGCTCGCGCGCAGGGCCGGCAGCAGGCCGACCGCGAGACTCAGGACCACGATCGCAATGAGCCCGACGGCCCAGACCTGGCCGTCCACAACGATCGGGAAATTGGCTCCGCCGATCGCAATGCCGATCGCCGTTGCAAGGCCGAGCCCGATGAGGCCGCCGATGATGCACAGCGCCGCCGCCTCGGCCAGCACGAAGGCGAGCACGCTGCCGTTGCTGAAGCCGAGCGTCTTCAGGATGGCGAGCTCCGGAATCCGCTCGCGCACGCTCTGGGCAATCGTGTTGCCGACGACCAGCAGCAGCGTAAAGAACACGGCGAACAGGATCCAGCGCACGATCAGGCCGATGTCGCCGATCTGCTTGAAGAACCCGATGTTGAAGTCCTTCTCGGTCTGGGTCTTGGTCTCGTCGGACGAGTTCTCGAACATGCGGTCGATCGTCGAGGCGACCTCGGCCGCGCGATCGGGATTCGTCAGCTTGATCGTGAAGGTGCCCGCGCGTCCCTTGCCGAACTGGTTCGCCTCGTCGAAATAACCGTAATTGATCCAGCCGACATTGGTGCTGCGCTGCCACTCCTCGTCCTTGCCGTCGTAGATGCCGACGAGGTCGAAGGTCCAGGCCTTGCTGCCGTCCTGCTGCGGGAAGATGTTCGAGGCGATCGGGACCTTGTCGCCGATCTTCCAGCCGTACTGGTTCGCGAGCTGGCGGCCGACGATCATGCCGGTGCGCGTGTCGGCGAATGCCTTCCACTGGCTGTCAGGCATGACGTATTCGGGATAGACCGCATGCAGCCGCGCGGAGTCGGTGGCGAAGAAGATGAGCTGCGTGTTTTCCTGCCAGACGGCGCCGAACCACTGCTGCCACATGACCTTGTCGACGCCCGGCACCGCTTCGATCTGCGGCAGGAGGCGCATCGGCAGCGACTGCGTGAAGGACACGCGCGCCTGGGTCACGAGCCGCGTTGCGCCGACGAAATCCGCGCCGGCCGAGAACAGGACGTTGACCGCCTGCAGCAGGCCGAAGAGCAGGAACGCCGTGACGATCGAGAGCAGCGTCAGGACCAGGCGCGTCTTCTTGCGCCCGAGGTTTGCGAGCACGAATCCGGTGCGGGTCATGGTCGCCTCAGGCCGCGGCCGCCTGCTCGAGCAGCTGGCCCTTCTCGAGGTGCAGGGTCCGGCTCGCGAACTCAGCCGCTTTCGGGTCGTGCGTGACCATCACGATGGTCTTGCCGTGGTCGCGGTTCAGCACCTGCAGGAGTCCCAGGATCTCGTCGGCCGTCTTGCGGTCGAGGTCGCCGGTCGGCTCGTCGCAGATGAGGAGTGCCGGGTCCGAAACCAGCGCGCGGGCGATCGCGACGCGCTGCTCCTGGCCGCCTGAGAGCTCCTTGGGCTTGTGCCGGGCGCGGTCCGTGAGGCCGACGACCTCCAGTGCGACCGCGACCGACTTGCGCCGTTGCGCGGCCGAGAGGTTCGTCAGCAGCAGGGGTAATTCGACATTGCGCTCGGCCGTCAAAACCGGCATCAGGTTGTAGAACTGGAACACGAAACCGACGTTCCGCGCGCGCCACTTGGCGAGGTCGCCGCCTGACAGCTTGTCGATGCGCTCGCCGCCGACGTGAATCTCTCCGGAGGTCGGGCCGTCGAGTCCACCGATCAGGTTGAGGAGCGTGGTCTTGCCAGAGCCCGACGGGCCCATCAGCGCGACAAAGTCGCCCTTCGGGATATCGAGCGTGAGGCCGTGCAGGACCTCGACCGTCTGCTTGCCGCGAACGTAGGATTTGTGGACATTCCGGACCTGGACCATCGCGTCACTCATTGCCAGCCTCCCGCGCTACGACCGCGTCTCCGTCCTTGAGCGTGTTGGGCGC
>DATBSX010000222.1:0-1561 GCA_036559565.1 Steroidobacteraceae bacterium
CGGGAAGGCCAGCGGGTGCACCAGATAGAGCGAATAGGAGGCATCGCCGAGCAGGCCGAAGAATCGCCCGGCCGGTCCCGGATGCCACGTCGTTGACGACAGCGCGCAGGACGCGACCAGTGCGGCTCCCGGCAGTCCCCAGAACAGCGCACGCCACTCGCCCCACGCCTGGGGCGGATCATTCATGACGGCATAGCCCGCGCAGGCCGCGATGCCGAGCGTCAGCGCGGCGGCGGGCGTCAGCCGGAAGCCCTCCCGATAGGCGTGCGCGATCAGCATGCCGTAGCAGAATTCGAGGATGATCAGGTTTCCCCAGAACAGAAAAGGCAGCGGCAGCACGTAAGCGCGGCCGATTGCCGCGAATATCAGGAACGCGACGCAAATCGCCGGGACAGCGGCGCGCCGCGGCAGCACGATCGCGGCGGCGAACACCGCGTAGAAGAACATCTCGAAGTTCAGCGTCCAGCCGAGCAGATGCACCGGGAACGCGAAGCCGTCGACGCGCGGATACGGCCAGAACAGGAACGACGCGATGAGGCTTCCCGGCGTGTAGATGTCCCACAGCACGCGGCCGTGCACCGCGTAAATGTAGAGAATGATCGCGAGCGTCACCGCCCAATAGAGCGGCGCGATGCGCGCAAGGCGACGCAGAAAGAATTTCCGCGGGCTGTCGCGGCGGCCAAACAGGGATTCGGAGGAATACACCATCACGAATCCCGAGATGACGAAGAACAGATCGACACCCGCGGCGCCGAGCAGGAAGTTCTTGAACGGACCCGACGCGCCACCCATGTGGGTGACCTTCTCGGTCGCGGCATGCAGCGTGAGTACGCCAATGGCGGCGACCGCGCGCAGCACCTGGATCGATTTCAGCGTCGGCGAACCGCCCTCGCCGATCCCGCCGACGGCCGATTCAACCAAGCATCACCTCGACCAGATAAGGCCCCTTCACGGCGAGCCCGCGTGCGACCGCCTTGTTGAAGTCGTCCATTGTGTCGACGCGCTCGCCCGGCACGCCCATCCCCTTCGCAATGCCGACGAAATCGAGATCGGGGCGCGACAGGTCGAGCATGTCGAGCGCCTTGCGGCCGACATTCTGCGCGCCGACGTTCGCCAGTTCGTGGCGCAGGATCGCGTAGGACTTGTTGTTGAGCAGCACGGTCGTGATGTCGAGGCTCTCGCGTGCCTGCGTCCACAGCGACTGGATGGTGTACATCGCCGAGCCGTCGGCCTGGATGCTGAGCACTTTTCTGTCCGGGCACGCGACCGCGGCGCCGGTTGCCATCGGCATGCCGATGCCGATCGAGCCGCCCATGTTCTGCAGCCAGGTGTGCGGATGCGCGTTGCGCGTGGAAGGAAAGAAGCCGCGTCCGGTCGAGACGCCCTCGTCCACCACAATGGCGTTCTCGGGGATCAGGCTCCCAAGCGATTGCGCCAGCGTCAGCGAGTCGATCCTGCCGGTCGCAAGCGGCATCGGCCCGTATTTCGCGGGCTCGATCGGCTGTTGCGCGGCGCCGAGCTCGTCGGCGAGCCATTCGAGCGCGTGGACGCAATCCTCCTC
>DATBSX010000223.1:0-3974 GCA_036559565.1 Steroidobacteraceae bacterium
CAACAGGCGGTTGAAATGACCCTTGAGCTCGCCGATGGCGCGGTCGAAGTAGCCGATGTCGCGGTAGCTGCGTGCCAGCATCACGCCGCCTTCCATCGTCGTCAGCACGAATTCCGCGAGCGCGCGCTTGTCGACGTCGCCCGGCACGCGGTTGCCCGCGGCGTCGAGGCATTCCTCGATCGCGGTCGTCCAGTTCGTGAAATTCTTCGCGAGGCGCTCGCGTACGACCGGGTCCGGCTCGTGCAGCTCGAGCGCGAGGCTGCCGATGGGGCAGCCGTAGGTGCACTCGGTCTGGACCAGCGCCTGGCGGTAGGCATCCATGAGCTTCCAGACTTTCTCGATCGGGTCCGTCGTGCCGCGCCAGGCGGGCTCGAGCAGCATCGGCCGGATGCCGTCGACATACATGTCGAGCACTGCGACCAGCAAGTCCTGTTTTCCCGGAAAGAAGTGGTAGAGGCTCCCGCTGTTGACGCCGGCGCGGGCGAGGATGTCCGCGACGGAAGTCGAGCCGAAACCCTTTTCCCAGAAAAGGTGCATCGCGGCCTCGAGGATGCGCCAGCGGGTGTCGACGGGGACTTGATTGATCATTCAACCAAGTGTGCGCCCGTTGGACCCCTTGCGCAAGCCCGCGTCAGAATGGCGGCAGGGCAAGACCTGCCGGGAGGCCAGACATGCGCGCGACGTTGCTGACGGCACTGATCCTGCCGGCCCTGCTGCTCGACCCGCCGATCGCGGGCAGCGAGGAGCCTCCGGCTGAAACGGCCGCAGCCTCGACCGTCGCCCCCGCAGCGGAAAAGCCCGCGGATACCAAACCTGTCGACGCCAAGGCGTCCGCTGTCGCGAAAGCCGACGACGAAGCGTTCGTGATCCCGCCAGGCTTCAAGGAAAGGAAGCGCGGCAAGTACACCGTCTACTGCCGCAAGGACCCGGTGATCGGAACGCGCTTCCAGTCGGAGAAGTGCTACGACGAGCAGGGCATCCATGACTACCTGCAGGCACAGCGCGAGAACCAGGAAAAAGTCGACCAGATGCGCCGCACCTGCGCCACCCAGGGCTCCTGCGGATCAAACTGATCCCGGACGGGCGCCGCTATACTGCGGCGCGTGCGCAAGCTCAACGAGTTCTTCTATCGCCTTCGCTGGGGCAGGCTCGAGGAGCGCCGCCGTCGCGGCCTGATCCGGCTGCACGAACTCCTCTCGCAGACGCCATTCGCCGACAAGTACTGGATGATCATGGGCCTGCTGCTCGGCTGCATGCGGGACGGCGGGCCGATTCCGTGGGATCGCGACTCGGACTTCGGGTTCATGGACCGCGACCTGGCGCATTTCCTGGCGGCGATGCGCATGCTCCGCGAAAAGGGATACAACCTCCGCCCGCCGCAGGTCAACAATGACGGCCGCACAACCATGTGGACGCTCAAGTACGAGGCCGTCCGCTATGACTTCTTCCTTTTCGACAGGAACGGCGCGAACATCCGCTGGTACTTCCACCAGCGAAAGCCGCCGCTCGAGATGATCAACGAAGTGCCCGCCCATGGCCTGGCCGAATTCGAGCTGTACGGGAAACGCTGGCAGGTTCCCGAGCAGGCCGAGGACGTCCTGGCGCGCATTTACGGCGACTGGCGCAAGCCCAACCCGGGCTACCTCTACTGGCGCGACTGCCGCGCGATCGTGGAGCGCTATCCCTGGACCGGCGAGCGGAGGCCGCCCGATTGAGCCTCATCGACGCCATCGAGCAGGTCTACATCCGCATCGCGACGACCGGCCTCGTGCCGTCGCGCTGGTACCTGAAGCCGCCGAAGCCGGAAGACCTCGCGGCGCGCTCGGGCGTGCTCGACATCGAGATCGTGAGCCACTGCTGGCAGTACGCGCATTTGCTGGCCTACCAGCTCTCCTCGCTCGTGAATTTCCCCCCGACCCGCGCGCGTGTCCGCATGACGGTCTTCCACGCGCCCGAGGACACGCGCACGCGCGCGATGCTGGATTTCTTCGGCGGCATCGCGGTGCCGGGCGTTTCATGGAACTGGCAATCGCTGCCGCGGACCGAGTTGTTCCGCCGCGCCATCGGCCGGAACCGCATCGCGCGCTCGACGTCGGCCGACTGGGTCTGGTTCACCGACTGTGACATCGTCTTCCACCGCGACTGCATCGACACGCTCTCATCGCAGCTGCAGGGACGGCAGGACCTGCTCTGCTACCCGAAGTTCGAGCGCATCACGCCGATGCTGACCGAGGACGATCCCGTGCTCGCCGCCGAGCGCGACCGGCCGCGGGTCGCCGACATCGACACCAGCCAATTCACGCTCGCAGAGAATCCGCCGAAGGCGAAAGGCGCGTATCACATCGTGCACGGCGACGCGGCGCGCCAATGCGGCTACTGCGAGCAGGTCGGCCTGTACCAGCGGCCCGTGTCGAGCTGGGCGAAGACCTACGAGGACAGCGCATTCCGCTGGCTGCTCGGCACGGACGGCACGGGCCTCGACGTGCCAGGCGTGCACCGGATTCGCCACGTACACAAGGGCCGTTACGGCGACAGCAAGACGGCGGCACTGGTGCGCGGCGGCATCCGCCGCGCGAGGGAGGACCTGCAGCGGCCATGAAAAAGAAAATCGACGGCAAGACCTGGACGATCGCGGAGGCAGGCGCTGCGCTCGCGAAGTCCGGCGCGAATTTCGTGACGCTCTTCAAGCAGGGCACGCTCGAGATCGAGATCTACCGCCCTGTAGGGATCGACCGACAAAAGCCCCACAAGAAGGATGAACTCTACGTAGTCATCAACGGAACCGGCATATTCGTGCACGGCAGCCAGCGCACGCCCTTCCACGAGGGCGATACACTCTTCGTGCGTGCGGGCGTACCGCACCGTTTCGAGGAATTCAGTTCCGATTTTGCGACCTGGGTATTCTTCTACGGGCCTGAAGGCGGCGAATGAGCCGTCCAACGTGGTAGCTTGACCCGTCGCACGAATGGACCGGAGGTGTCTGATGCGCATTGAAAGTTTCCGCCGTGCATGCGTCACGCTCATGAGTGTGAGCCTCGTCTCGCTCGGGTTTCAGGTGCCCGCCGCGGCCAGCGTCGTCGGCACGTCCGATGCGATCGCGGCCAGCCGGACGGCAGATGCCCGCGCCGTAATCGACGCAACGCTCGCGCGCGCCGACGTGCGTGCCCAGTTCGCGGAAATGGGCGTCGAGCAGGCCGCCATCGACGGCCGTCTCGCCGCGCTCTCCGAGGACGAGATCGCCTCGCTCGCGGACCAGATCCAGGCTGCGCCCGCCGGCGGCGACGCGCTCGCAGTGATCGGCATCGTCTTCATCGTCCTCGTCATCCTCGAGCTCGTCGGCGTGATCGACATCTTCAAGAAGACGTGACCCGAAGCGCGCCGGTCCTCGCGGCTCTCGCGGTCGCGTTGACCGGTTGCGCGGCCTCGCCGCCCCTGGCGGCCGGCCTGTCGGCGGACGCCCCACGGTCGATCGAGCTCGCCTCGACGCCGTACTTCCCGCAGGAGGAATATCAGTGCGGCCCTGCCGCACTTGCGATGCTGCTCGTCGCGAGCGGCGTCGACGTCAGGCCGGAGACGCTCGCGCCGGAGGTCTTCATCCCGGGACGAAAAGGGAGCCTCGCGCTCGAGTTGGTCGGCGCCACACGTCGCCACGGCCGGCTGCCGTACGTGCTCGCGACGACCGCGGATGAGATGGTGGATGAGCTCGAAGCCGGGCGGCCCGTCCTCGTGCTGCAGAACTTCGGTGTCTCGAAGCTCCCAATCTGGCATTACGCCGTGCTCATCGGCTACGACGCGGACCGGAACGTTGCGGTGTTGCGCTCGGGTGACGAAAAGCGGGTCGAGATGAAATGGCAGCGCTTCGCTGGCACCTGGCATCGCGGCGGGCGCTTCGCGCTGACGACGCTGCATCCCGGCGAGATTCCCGCGCATGCGACGCCCGCGCGCTTCATCGAAGCGGCCGCGGGCCTCGAGGC
>DATBSX010000224.1:0-2834 GCA_036559565.1 Steroidobacteraceae bacterium
CGCCGTCGGCGAAGAAGAACATCGCCTACGCGTCGCTGCACATGCCCTGGGGCCGCCCGGGCGACGAGCTCTGGGCCGAGATCTACTACCAGCGCGAGCTGAAGTGGTACAAGGTCATGGCGCGCTGCCACGTGGTCGAGACCGCATTCTGGGATCCGCCGCGTAAGCGCACGACGCCCGCTGCGGATTTCTGACCGCCGCGTAAGCGGAGCCGGCATGGCTCATCGGCTCGATCCCCTGCTCCGGCCGCGGTCGATCGCCATCCTCGGCGCCAGCGAGCGCGAGGGAACGGTCGGCTGCAACGTCGTCGAGAACCTGCTGAAGGGCGGATTCGAGGGCGGCCTCTACGCAGTCAATCCGGGCCGCAAGTCCGTGCTCGGCGTGCCGTGCTTTCCGGCGCTGGCGGCGCTGCCCGAGGCGGTCGAGCACGTGATCTTCGCGATCGCCGACACGCGCCTCGACACCGCCCTCGACGAGGTCATCGCCCACGGCGCGCGCGCGGCGACGATGATGTCCTCGCTCGTGATCGAGAACGACACGGACCCGCCGCTGCGCGACCGCGTGCTCGCGAAGATCCGCGAGTCCGGCCTCGTCGTCTGCGGCGCGAACGGCATGGGCTTCTACAATTTCGCCGACGGCATCTGGGGCTGCGGCTTCAGGACGCGCATGCACCGGCGGGGCGGCAACGTCGCCTACATCAGCCATTCCGGCTCCGGCATGTGCGGCATCGTGGACAGCGAGGAGCGCATCGATTTCAACCTCGTCGTTTCGACGGGGCAGGAGCTCGCGGTTTCGATGGACGAGTACCTCGACTACGCGCTCGAGATGCCGGGCACGCGCGCGGTCGGTCTCTTCATGGAGACGGCGCGCAATCCAGCGGGCCTGGTGCGTGCCTTCGCGCGCGCGCGGGAGCGCGGGATCCCGGTCGTCGCGCTGAAAGTCGGGCGCACCGAGCTTTCGGCGAAGCTCACGGTCTCGCACTCCGGCGCGATCGCAGGCCAGGACGCCGTCTATGACGCGATCTTAGACCGCTACGGCGTGCACCGCGCTCGCGACATGGACGAGCTTGCGACGACGCTGATCCTGTTCGCCCAGCCGCATGCGGTCGGCGCCGGCGGGCTCGTGTCGATCCACGATTCCGGCGGCGAGCGCCAGCTGCTGATCGACCTCGCGGACGACCACGGCGTGCCGCTGACGCAGCTCTCGCCGGCCTCCACGGCGAAGCTCGAGTCGCTCCTCGATCCGGGCCTGCCGGCGGTCAATCCCCTGGACGCCTGGAGCACGGGCGGACCCGATTTCGACGTCACGATGCAGCATTGCTTTGCCACGCTGATGAGCGACCCGCAGGCGGCGCTCGGCGCCGTCGTGCACGATCGCGTCGCGGGCGGCGGCATCTATGCGGGCTACATCGACTACCTGCGCGCCGGCCATCGCGCGAGTGGCAAGCCGGCATTCCTCGTCGCGAACCGCCAGGGAACCGGCGTGGACCCGCTGATCCTGGACGCGACGCGCGAGGGATTCCCGGTGCTCGACGGGCTCGAGTCCTTCCTGCGCGGCGTGCGCCACCTCCTCGACCACCGCGATTTCGCATCGCGCAGGCAGGGTACGACTGGGGGCCTGTCGGACTCCGGCCTGGCGCGCTTTCGCGCGCGCCTTTCCGGCGGCCCGCGCTTCGACGAGAACGACGCGCTGACGCTGCTTCGCGAGGCGGGACTGCCGGCCAATGCCGGCCGTATCGTCGAGAGCGAGGCCGCCGCGCTCTCCGCCGCGCGCGAGTTCGGATTCCCGGTGGTGCTGAAGACTGCGAAGCGGGGCCTCGACCACAAGAGTGACGTACAGGGCATCCACCTGGGCCTCGCGGACCAGGCCGCGGTCGCCGCCGCCTGGCGTGATCTCGCGGAACGCATCGACCCGCGCGTGCTGGTCGCGCCGATGATCGCGGCCCGGGGCGTCGAGATGCTGCTCGGCATGGTGCACGACGCGCAGTTCGGGCCGGTGGTCCTGGTCGGCGCCGGTGGCGTTCACGTCGAGGCGCTGGCTGACGCGGTGTACGCCGTCCCGCCGTTCGACGCGGCCGAAGCCGCGCGGCTCGTCGCAAGGCTTCGCATCGCGCCGCTCCTCTCGAGCCGGCGCCACGCGCGTCCGCTCGCCGTGGAGGAATTCTGCCGCGTGGCCGAGCGCTTCTCCGGCCTGGTCGCCGCGCTTGGCGATGACCTGATGGAAATGGACCTGAATCCCGTGATCGTCCACGCGGACGGTTGCGCCATCGTCGATGCGCTCGTCGTGCCGCGGCAGGCGCAGAATCCCGAACCCGAACGCATGAGGCAAGCCCGATGAGCATCCAGACCGCTGCAAAGCATGACCATGGCCGCTGGCAATCCGTGGCCGCGAAGACCCAGAAAAAGCTCGAGACCCGCCTTTTCATCGACGGAAAGTTCGTCGACGCCCGCAAGGGCGGCCGGTTCACCAGCGTCAATCCGGCGACCGGCGAGGCGTTCGCGGAGGTCGTTGCCGGCACGGCCGAGGACATCGACCGCGCCGTCGTGGCGGCGCGCAAGGCCTACAAGTCGGGCAGCTGGTCGAAGATGGCGCCGCGCGCCCGCATGGAAGTCATGAACCGCTTCGCCGCGCTCGTGGACGAGAACGCCGAGGCGCTCGCCGTGCTCGAGACGCTCGACATGGGCAAGCCCATCTCCGACGTCGTCAACATCGACCTGCCGGCCGTCGTCGAGACGATCCGCTTCATGGCCGAGTGCATCGACAAGGTGGATGGCGCGGTCACGAGCACGGAGTCCGGCGTCGTCCACATGGTGCTGCGCGAGCCCTACGGCGTC
>DATBSX010000225.1:0-3143 GCA_036559565.1 Steroidobacteraceae bacterium
CGGTCGCCATGCAGTTCCTGGAACTCCGTGAACACGAGCGGGACGTAATCCAGCGTGTACGGACGCTGAGGATGACGCGCGAGCTGCGTGATCTGCCAGGGCGTCAGGTTCGCAAAGATGCTGCTCGTGAGCGTCCGCGCCTTGGCGCGCAGCTTCTCGATTTCATCGCCGGTGTTGAGGTCCGAGTCCTCGGCGAGGAACCGCAGCTCCTCGATTTTCGCCTCGAGCTCGGCGATCGGCTGCTCGAAATCCAGGAATTGCAGCGGCATGCGGACATTATAGAGGAACCGGCGATTTGCCCTTTCACGCCGGGACGAATCGCACCCAGGCTCGCGTGCCGCACCGGCGGAATTTCCGCGCGTGCTCGGCCGGCCGGGGACCCTCGCTCGCGCCGCCGGAACTTACGCGCTCGCTCGGGGACCCGCCGGCGAAGTACGCACGCCCCGCGGTGACGGCGCTTTCAGTCCGCCCGCGGCCCGTAGCCGAAACGGATGCCGTCGCGGCCGACCAGGCGGGCGAGTTCGTCGACGAGCGCCTTGCTCGGCTTGACGGCCCACTCTTCGCCGAGTGCGAGCGTGCCGCGCGCCTCGCCGCCGATGTAATGCACGGCGACCGCGCAGCGTCCGCCGCGGCCCCGCTGCAGGATATCCTCCAGCTCCGCGAGCAGGCGTGCGTCGCCACCGCCGGCCGGGAGCCGGATGGTGAGCTTGCGCGCGTCGCTCTCGCGCAGCATCTCGATCGGCGTCAGCTTTTTCGCATTGATCCGCCAGTCGTTGATGAACTCGTCGTAGCGCAGCTGCCCCTCGACCACGAGGATTGCGTCACGCGCGATGACCGCGCGGTGCTGCTGCCAGACGTCGTCGAAGAGGCTCACCTCGATGCGCGCGCTCCGGTCGTCGAGCACGAGCGTCATGCGCGAACCGCGCCGGCGCATCTCCAGCACGAGGCCGGCGACCGTCACGTTCTTGCCGCCGCCGAAGCGTTGTTCCGACTGCGGCCGCGGCCCGCCGAGGTCCACGATGCGCGCCGGCGCGACTTGCCGCAGCTCCTGTTCGAATTCGGCGATCGGATGACCGGACAGGAAGAGGCCGAGCGTTTCCCGCTCGCCTTGCAGCCGCTGCGTCTCGCTCCACTCCGGAAGCACCGGGATCTCGATCGTCGCGCGCTCGTCGCCGGCAGCGGGACCGGTGAGGCCCCCGAAGAGGTCGTCCTGCCCGGCGGCATGGGCGCGCGTGCGCTGCTCTCCGAGCTGGATCGCGGCGGGCAGGACCTCGGCAAGCGAGGCGCGCGTCGCGCCGAAGCTGTCGAAGCAGCCGGCTTTCAGCATCGCTTCGAGCGTGCGCTTGCCCGCGAGCCGGAGGTCCACGCGCCGGCAGAGGTCGACGAGGTCGCGGAATGCGCCCTGGCGCTCGCGCTCCCCGACGATCGCCTCGACGGCGCCCTGGCCGACGCCCTTGATCGCGCCGAGGCCATATCGGATCGTGCCGGGCCCCGCGACAGTGAACGCGAAGCTCGAGGCGTTCACGTCGGGCGGCTGCACGTCAAGGCCGAGGCCGGCGCATTCGTCGATGAAGGAGACGACCTTGTCGGTGTGCTCCATGTCGCAGGACAGCACGGCCGCCATGAACGCCTCGGGATAGTGAGCCTTCAGCCATGCGGTCTGGTACGCGAGGAGAGCGTAGGCGACCGAGTGCGACTTGTTGAATCCGTAGCCCGCGAACTTCTCGATCAGGTCGAAGATGTAGCCGGCCCGCGCCGCAGGCACGCCGCGCGCGACCGCCCCGTCGACGAACACGGAACGCTGCAGCGCCATTTCCTCGGGCTTTTTCTTGCCCATCGCCCGGCGCAGCAGGTCCGCGCCACCGAGCGTGTATCCGGAGAGGATCTGCGCGATCTGCATGACCTGTTCCTGGTACAGGATCACGCCGTAGGTCGGCTTCAGGATCTCGGCGAGGCTCGGGTGCAGGTAGTCGATCGTGCCGGCCGAGCGGCCATGCTTGCGTGCGATGAAGTCGTCCACCATGCCGGACTGCAGCGGCCCCGGCCGGAACAGGGCAACCAGCGCGACGATGTCGTCGAAGCGGTCGGGCTGGAGCTTGCGCACGAGGTCCGTGATGCCGCGCGATTCGAGCTGGAAGATCGCGGTCGTGCGGCCCGACTTCAGGAGCTTGAAGGTCTCCTCGTCGTCCAGCGGCAGGCGCGCGAGGTCGATCGGCGCCTCGCCCGCGGCGAGGCGTTTCGCATTGATGAGCCGCATGGCCCAGTCGATGACCGTGAGCGTGCGAAGGCCGAGGAAGTCGAATTTGACGAGCCCGACCTGCTCGACGTCGTCCTTGTCGAACTGCGTGACGACGCTCGAGCCGCCCGCTTCGCAGTAGAGCGCGGTGAAATTCGTGAGCGGGCTCGGCGCGATCACGACGCCGCCCGCGTGCGTGCCGGCGTTGCGGGCGAGGCCCTCGAGCTGCTTCGCAAGCTCGATGAGGTCGCGCACCTCGTCCTCGGCGCCGAAGCGCCGCGCAAGTTCGGGTTCCTTCTCGACCGCATCCTCGAGCGTGATCCCGAGCTCGAACGGGATCAGCTTCGCGACGCCATCGACGAAGCCGTATGGAAGCCCGAGCACGCGGCCGACGTCCCGCACGACCGCCCGCGCCGCGAGCGAGCCGAACGTGATGATCTGGGACACCCGGTCGCGCCCGTACCGGTCCGCGACGTAGTCGATGACCTGGTCGCGCCGCGACATGCAGAAATCGATGTCGAAGTCCGGCAGCGACACGCGCTCGGGGTTCAGGAAGCGCTCGAACAGGAGGTCGTGCCGGATCGGATCGAGGTCCGTGATCCCCAGCACCCAGGCGACGAGCGAGCCCGCACCGGAGCCGCGGCCCGGGCCGACCGGGATCTCGCGCTCGCGCGCCCAGCGGATGAAGTCCGCGACCACCAGGAAGTAGCCCTCGAAACCCATGCCGCCGATGACGCCGAGTTCCTGGTCGAGCCGCGCGCGGTAGCGCCCGATCTCCTCCGCGGCGGCGCCGATCCGGCGCGCGAGCCCTTCTTCCGCCAGGCGTCGCAGGTAGTCCGGCGCGCTGCTGCCGTCCGGAACTTCGAAAGCGGGCATGAAGATGCCGCCCTGCGCGAGCGGCAGCGAG
>DATBSX010000226.1:0-18711 GCA_036559565.1 Steroidobacteraceae bacterium
CACATCGACACGCGCGATTCCGTCATCGAGTCGCAGCTCCTGTTCAGGTCCGGCGATCCGGTTTCGCAGCGGCTGATCGAAGAGACCGAACGGAATCTGCGCGACCGGCGCTACATGCGCGAGCCCGCCGTGCGCGCCGTCAGCTGTCATGACGGCACGGCGGACCTCGAGGTCGCGGTGCGCGACGTCTGGACGACGAATCCCGGCATCTCGTTCGGCCGCAGCGGCGGCGCGAACTCCGGCGGGATCACCCTCGAGGAGCTGAACCTGCTCGGCCTCGGTAAGCAGCTTTCGTTTGGATACTCGAAAGACCCCGACCGCAGTTCCTACACGTTGCACTGGCACGATCCGAACGTGGGCGGCAGCCGCTGGGTCAACGACGTGGCCTACCGCGACGCCAGCGACGGGCAAGGCTGGAGCTTCATGCTCCGGCGACCGTTCTACCAGCTCGACAGCCGCTGGAGCACGGGGCTCACTCTGCAGCAAGACGAATCGGTCGAGCCCGTGTACAGGCTCGGTGAGCAGATTGCGGGTTACGGGCGCAAGGTCGAGTTCGGCGAGTTCAGCTTCGGCCGCTCCAGCGGACTGCGCGATGACTGGACCCGGCGCTTCATCTTCGGATTCCGCCGGGAACACGCCGAGTTTGACATCGCGCCGGACGAAACGGCTCCCCTGGTCATCCCAGAGGATCGCTTGCTGGACTACCCGTTCGCGCGCATCGAAGGCGTGCAGGACGATTTCGAGACCACTCAGAATCGCGACCAGATTGCACGCACTGAGGACCTGCACTTCGGGATTCAATACGCGCTGGAACTCGGCTATTCGACTCCGGCGCTGGGTGCGGACCGGAACGCAGCGCTCGTGCACGCGGAGGCGAGCCGCGGATGGCGGCTCGGCGAAAACAACTCGATGTTTGCAGACGCGTCACTGACCGGGCGCGTGGAAAGTGGGGCGTCTGCCGATACCCTGCTGTCGACCGGCTGGCGTTACTACCATTCCACCGGGCCCAACAGCCTGTTCTTCACGGGAGTGACCGCGGCGAGCGGCTGGGATCTCGACGCCGATCACGAACTGACGCTCGGCGGGGACAATGGCCTGCGCGGGTATCCGCTGCGCTTCCAGACGGGCAGCAGCCTGGCGCTGCTGACGATCGAGGAGCGGTATTACACCAAGTACTCGCTCTGGAAACTGGCGGATGTCGGTGGCGCCATATTTTTCGACATGGGTCGCACCTGGGGCGACTCCGCCTTCGGGCCGACCGAGAACATCGGATTGCTGAAAGACGTGGGATTCGGGCTGCGCCTCGGCAGCACGCGGTCGGCACTCGGCAACGTGCTGCACATCGACATCGCCTTCCCGCTCGACGGACCTTCCTCGATCGACCGCGTCCAGCTGCTGATCAGGACCAAGAGCAGCTTCTGAACATGAACTCCCTGACTCAGGAACCGGGATCGACAGGGACGGAACGCTTCTGGCGGATGCATGCCTTGCTGCCGGCAATCTTCTTCGCCTTGGCAGCCGCCACGATCTACCTGACGGATCTCGATCGCCTCGTGGCCAACACCTGGTTTTTCGATGCCGGCACGCGGGTCTGGATGGGTGAGCACACCTGGTGGGCCGAAGGCCTGATTCATGGCGCCGGATCCGCACTGGTCCGCGTAGTCGGCCTCGCGGGGCTCGTCGTGCTGATCGGCGGGTACCGGTTCGAGCGACTGCGCCCCTGGCGCCGCAAGGCGGCTTACCTCGTGATCGCCATCGCGCTCTGCGCCACGGTCGTGAGCGTCCTCAAGTTCGCCACCAACATGGACTGCCCGCGCGACATCGTCGGGTTTGGTGGCGCTAATCCGTACGTACAGCTGTTCGAGGACCGGCCGGATGCGCTGCCGCGCGCCGCCTGCTTTCCGGGCTCGCATGCCTCGACCGGCTTCTCCCTGATGGCGTTCTATTTCCTGCTGATGGATACCCGGCCCCGCCTGGCCAGGGTCCTCCTTGCGGCCGCCGTGGCCCTCGGGGCGGTCTTTTCCTGCGGCCAGCAGGCCCGAGGGGCCCATTTCCTGTCCCACGACCTTACGAGCGCCGCGTTGGACTGGTTGCTGCTCCTGTCCCTCTGGTGGCTGCTGTTAAGATCGCCTGCAGTCGGTGAATCGAGATTGACGCCCGCGGGTGGCACTATCGAACGGATTGATGCCCATGCGGTCCGTTCCTCCATCAATGACAGACGAACAGCAACTGATCCGGCGCATGCTCGGGGGCGACGAGCAAGCCTTCGAAGCGTTCTTCAACGCCTATTTCGCGCGGGTCTACCGTTTCGCGCTTCCGCGGCTCAACGGGGACGTGGACGCGACCCGGGAAGTCGTCCAGTCGACGCTGGCCAAGGCCATGCGCCGCATCGGCGACTTCCGGGGCGAGTCGGCGCTCTTCACGTGGATCTGCCAGATCTGTCGCCGGGAAGCAGTGGACTACATCCGGTCGAACCGTCGTCACACGAGAAACGTCGTGCTGATCGATGACCGGCCGGAACTGCGGGCGGCGATCGAGGCCCTCGAGGCGCCCGAGGAGTTCGATCTCGTGAAGTCCTACGGGCGCGCCGAGGCGGGCCGGTTGGTGCGCGTCGTGCTCGACCGCCTGCCGGCGAACTACGGCAACGCGCTCGAATGGAAGTACATGGAAGGAAGCTCCGTCGAGGAAATTGGCGAGCGGCTCGGAATCGGCACGATTGCCGCCCAGTCCCTGCTCGCCCGGGCGCGCGTCGCGTTCCGCGAGGCCCTGGAACAGGTATTCGGCGCCGAGGCGGCGGACATTGCCGCGGGGCTCGGCGCATGAGGACGGGACATGAGTGACGATGACATCGAACGGGTCCTGAAGGCCGCCGGCCTGCGCGAGCGCGTGCCGCTCGAAGTCGAGAGCGCCGCACGCGAGCACCTGCGCCGCGAATGGCGCGCGATCGTAGCCGAGCGGCGCGGCGCGCAGCGCAGGCTGGGCGGCTTCGCCCTCGCCGCGAGCGTTCTCGTCGTCGCGTTCGCATTCTGGTTCGTCGCGCTGAGGCCCGGCACGGCCGCGGATCCCGTCGCGACGACGGCGGTCGCGCTGAACGACGTCCGGGTCCGCAGCAGCTGGCTGCAGGGCTGGGAGCCGGCATCCGCCGGCCTGACGCTGAAGGCCGGTGAATCGCTCGAGACCGGGCCGGACGGGCGCGCGGGAATTTCCATTCGGGGCATTGCCTCGGCGCGGCTCGACCACGACACGCGGATCCGGCTCGCGTCGGCCGAACGGCTGGTGATCGAGCGCGGCGCACTGTACGTGGACTCCGGGACCGGCGCGCCGGGCAGCTCGCATCTTGCGGTCGAGACGCCGGCGGGGACCCTGCGCCACGTCGGCACGCAATACGAAGTGCGCGTCGATGGTTCCGGCATACGCGTGCGGGTGCGCGAGGGCCGCGTCGAGTGGCTGTCGAACTCCGGCGCCGTCGAGCGCGGGGACGCCGGCGAGCAGTTCACCATTGCGGCGGACGGCGCCGTGCAGCGCATGCAGTCGGAGCGCTACGGCGAGACCTGGGACTGGATCGCGACCACCACACCCGCCATCGACATCGAGGGCCGGCCGCTCGCCGACTTCCTCGCCTGGGCCGGGCGCGAGCTCGGCCGCGAAGTGGTGTTCGAGAGCCCCGAGCTTCGCGAGGAGGCCGCGACCATTGTCGTGCACGGGTCGGTCGCCGGCCTGACGCCCCAGCAGGCGCTCGATGCCGTGCTGGCGACGACAAGCGTGCGCGGATCGCTGGATCAGGGCAGGATTGTGGTGGCTGAGGGGAGAGTCGAATAATGTCCCAAGCAAGCACAGTCGCCGCGGAGGCTGTACGGCGGCCTGACGGCATTGCCGCCATTGCCGGCCTTCTCGCCTGCCCGGTGTGCAACGGCGCCCTCGCGCTCGAAGGCGACGCCCTGCGCTGCAGCGGCTGCAGCGCGCGCTACGGCCTCGATGACGGCATTGCCCTCCTGGCGCTGCGCGGCACTTCCGGCACCTGGGGCACGCCCCAGCAGAATGAGCAGAGCGACGCCTACCAGGCGGAATACCAGACGGTCGAGCGCGCCGCCGCTTACAACCATGGCTACCAGCGCAAGGTCCACAAGCGCATCGGCACGCGCCACGAATGGAAGATCATCCGCGGGCACCTGGACCAGGTCGGCCGTTCGCGCGTCATCCTCGAGCTGCCCTGCGGGGGCGGCCGCATCACGCCGTCCTTTGCGGACACCGCGGACTTCATCATCGAAGCGGACATCGCGATCGGCCAGATCCGTTACGGCCGTTCCACGTCGACCCTGACGACGCCGCGCGCCTGGATGACGGCATCCGCCTTCCACATTCCGCTGCGCGACGGCGCCGTGGACGGGACGATCTGCATCCGCCTTGCGCACCACCTGCCCACGCAGGCCGAGCAGGATCGCCTGTTCCAGGAACTCATGCGCGTGTCGCGGCGGTTCGTGATCGTCACGTTCTTTGACCACTACTCACTCAAGAACCTGACGCGCCGCATGCGCCACCCGTTCAACCGCAAGCCTCCCAAGATGACCATGACGACCGAGCGCGTCGCCGAGCTTGCGAAGAAAGGCGGCGGGCGCCTGGTCGCTGCCCCGCCGCTGTCGCGCATCGCCTCTGGCCACCGCTTCGCGCTGATCGTGAAGGACGGCGCCACCTGATGGGATCGGCGCCTGGTTCGTCGGACCAGACGCTCATCAAGGCGGAACCCGGGACCCTGATCTGGGCCGAGCCGCTGCCGGAGGGCGGGCGCGCCTTCTTCAAGATGTACCGGCGCCGCAACTTCCTCGATCCCCTGCGGCACTTGTTCGTGCCCTACCGCGTCGAGCGCGAATTCAAGCTGCTCACGCGCCTGCACGAGTGCGGCGTCCCCTGCACGGAGCCAATCTCCTGGACGCACGGCCGCAACCGGCGCCACGGGCGCCACGAGATCCTCGTGACCCGGGAGGTCCCCTCGGTGGTCCCGCTCAAGGATCACCTGCGCGGGAACCCCGATCGTGCGCCGGACCTCGCGCCGCTGTTTGCGCTTGCGCGCCGCATGCACGAGTGCGGCGTCGCCCACGGCGCCTTCTACGCCGCGAATATCCTGCTCTCGGTCCCGGTACAGGATCCCGCCCGGTTCCACATCATCGACTTCGCCCATGGCTGCCGGTTTTTTGGAAGCATCGTCGGCACCCGGCCCGCCGAATGCGACCTGCTCGACATGCTGCGTTCAGTCGAACGCGTGATGCCGATCATGGACCGCGCGCGCTGGGTGGAAGGCTACGGTCTCGGCGCCGACGGCACGGCGCGACTGCTGGCAAAGCTCGCCGGCCACCGCCTCGAGTGGCCCTGGCGGCACATTCGACGCGCGGAGACGGATGGGCGCGAGTTTCTGGCGCGCATCGCGCGGCCGGTGAGCGACGGGCGAGCCTAGGGCTCCGGGTTCCAGCCGAGCGTCGCGAACAGCACCGCGAAGCCCGCCACGTAGCCGAGGGCCACGAGCCAGCCTTCTCCGAGCCAGCGCTTCGTCGAGCGTGCCTCGGGGAACATGTTGCAGATCGCGACGCCCGCTGACGAGCCGAACCAGATCATCGAACCGCCGAAGCCGACGGAGAACGCAAGCACGCCCCAGTCGTAGCCACCCTGCTTCAGCGCGAGCGCCGTCAGCGGGATGTTGTCGAAGAATGCCGACACGAATCCCAGGACGAGCGCGCTTTGCCAGGACGGCTGCGGCAGCGACTGCACCGGCATCAGCGACGCCAGGGCGACGAGGCACAACAGGAAGGCGGAACCCGTCGCCGCGCCCGGCAGGACGCTCCAGTCCGGCTTTCGCCAGGCTGTCGAAATGGCAAGCGACAATGCCACAGCAGCGCCGATCACGGGAAATCGCGCGGCGAAATCGGGGGCGGCGAAATTGGCGCTCACGTTGGCCAAGACCGCGCTCGCGATGACGACGCCGACGATGGCGACCCGAGGCCAGTCGATCACGAGCCCGCCCGGACTTTCCCGGATGATCGGAGCGAATTCCTGCTGCGCGCGGGCGGCAGGCGGCGCGAAGACCAGGAACGCGACGACCGCGGCGAGGTACGCATGCAGGACGTGGATGGGCGAGACGTGGTGGATCCACATCATGGTCGTCGTCGTATCACCCAGGACGCTGCCGGCGCCGCCGGCATTCGAGGCTGCGACGATCGCGACGAGGTAACGGACGTGCACACGCTTGCGGAACAGGATGTGCGCGGCCGCGCCGCCGATCAGCGCCGCGGCGATATTGTCCAGGAACCCGGATATCACGAACACGATGGCAAGCAGCGCGAGCGCGCCGGTCCAGTCGTCCGGCAGGAAGTGCGGAAGCGCTCTCGGCAGCCCGCTGCGCTCGAAGTGGGCGGCCAACAGGGCAAAACCGACGAGCAGCAGGAAAAGGTTTGCCAGGATGGTCCACTCGTGCGCGAAGTGCGCCGCGAGTCCAGCTGCCCCGGGCCCGGCGGGAAATGACGAAAACAGCCACTGGCAAGTGACGACCGCCAGCAGCCCGGCGGCCGCGATCGCCAGCGCTTTCCGGTGAAACACCGCGACGCTCGCGAGCGTCGCGCCGAAGATGAGGAACTCGACCGGCAACGTGGCGGGCAGCCCTACTGGACCGGCGGCCAGTCCCAGTCCGAGGCTGCCGCGCGGCAGCCGCCGCCTGCGGCGCCTTTCCAGGCACGTCCGCGCACGAAGCGCCCCGGGCGCGCATCGGTCGGCTCCCCGTTCTCGAGCGCGAGCACGCCGTTCACGATCACCTGCGAGACGCCCGTCGCGTACTGGTGCGGCTCCGCGTAAGTTGCGTGGTCCTGGATCTTCGCAGGGTCGAAAACGACGACGTCGGCGAAGTAGCCTTTCTCGAGGCGGCCGCGGTCGGCGAGGTTCAGGACCGAGGCCGAGGCTCCGGTCATGCGATGGACCGCATCCTCGAGCTTCACGACTTTCTCGTCGCGCACGTAATGGCCTAGCACGCGCGCGAAGTTGCCGTAGGCGCGCGGATGCGCGCCGCTCTTCAGGAAGACGCCCTCGGCCGAGAGCGCCGCCCCGTCCGAGCCGAAGTGCATGTACGGCAGCACCAGCTTGCGCCGAACCTCCTCCTCGGACATGAGGAAATAGACGGTGCCGACCCGCGTCTCGTCCTCGGCGACGAGGTCCATCGCGGCTTCCTCCGGGCTCGTTCCACGGTCTTTCGCAATCTCGGCCAGCGTCTTGCCGATGTATTTCTTGAGCTCGGGCTTGCGCACCACGACGATCAGCATGTTCTCGGCGCCGCCCGCCGCGCGCATCAGGTTCTCCCAGCCGGTGTTCTCGGCGCGCATCTCGGCCGCCACGCGCTTCCTGATCGCGGGATCGCGCAGGCGCTCAAACCAGGCGGCATTCCCGCCCGCCTGCACCCACGGCGGCATCGCCGCGTCGAGGCCGGTCGCTCCCGCCGGATAGGCGTACATGTCCGTCGTGATGCGCAGGCCCTTGCGCCGCGCCGCCTCGATGTGAGCGAGCGCATCGTCCATCTTCGGCCAGTACGCCTTGCCGCCGGCTTTCAGGTGGTAGATCTCGGCCGGCGCGCCCGAGCGGCGCGAGATCTCAATCGTCTCGTCCACGGCCTCCACCAGGCCATGGCCTTCGCTTCGCATGTGCGTCATGTAGATGCCGCCGCAGCGGGCGGCAGTCGATGCGAGCGCCACCAGCTCGTCTGTCTCCGCGAAGCTGCCGGGGACGTAAATCAGCGAGGAGCCGACGCCGAGCGCGCCTTCTTCCATTGCCTGCTGCACGACGCCCTGCATCGCCTGCAGCTGTTCCGGCGTCGGGTCCACGTCCTCGGACGCGAGCAGGTTCATGCGGGCTGTCGCCGCGCCGACGTTCGAGGCGACGTTCAGCGACACCCCTTTCTTCTCGAGCAGCTCGAGGTACTCGCCGAGCGTCGTCCATTCGACGGGGTACTTGAGGTCGACCTGCTGGGCGACGAGTTCTTTCTTCATCGGCGGCGTGAGCGGGCCCATGGAGTCGCCCTCGCCCATCACTTCGAGCGTGACGCCCTGGCGCAGCTCGCCCTGGCCGCGCCCGTCGATCAGCAGCGACTCGGTGGACCAGGACAGCATGTTGATGAAGCCGGGCGAGACCGCCTGGCCTGTCGCGTCGATCTCGCGCTTCGCCTTGCCCGGCGCCTTGGGACCGACGTAGGCGATGCGATCGCCCTTGATCGCGACGTCGCCGGCAAAGCCTGCGCTGCCCGTGCCGTCATAGACCGTGCCGCCGCGCACGAGCAGGTCGTACTCGGGCTCGCGATCACAGGAATCGAGGAGCGGCAACAGCAGGAACGGCAGCAGGAATCGGCACAGGCGCATCGCGGCGCTCCTTTCCGGTTACTTGACGATGATCGTGATCGGCTTTGACATCACCGGCGGCTCGTGCGGAATGTGGAGGTGGTCGGCGAGCAGGAGCTGGAGCGTGTGCCGGCCCGGCGCGAGCGTCACGACCGCCTCGGTCTGGCCCTTGCCGAAATGCACGTGGTTCGCATCCGCCGGAATCGGCTGGTTGAAGGGCGGCGGGCCGGTATCGATCAGCAGGTGATGGTGGCCGGTATTTGCGATCTCGATCCCGGCGGGCGCGATGCCCATCCCGCGCAAGCCGAATCGCACGGTCACCGGGCTCGTCACTGTTTCACCGTCCTTCGGCGAGATGATGTAGAGCTCGACGTCCCTGGGCGCCGGGCTTCGCGGCAGGTCGGCCGCAGTCGCGGCGCCGAGTGCAAACAGCAGCAGGAAGATTTTCATGGCGGAGATTATGCACGAAGGTGCAGCCTGGCCGGCACTTTGCTAGGGTCGACCTGTGGGGGACCTACGAATCGAGACTGCCGAGTTTTCCGGCCGCGTGCTGATGGTCGGCTGCGGCAGCATCGGGCAGGCCATGCTGCCGCTGCTGCGCAAGCACCTGATGCTTTCCGAGGATGGCCTTACGGTGCTCGAAGCGAGCGAACAGGGCCGCGCGCTCGCCGCGGCGAACCACGCGAAATTCGTGCACTGCCACCTGAAGCCGTCGACGTTCCAGCGCGAACTGCGCCGCCGCCTCAAGGCCGGCGATCTCCTGCTGAATCTTTCGGTCGACGTGTCGAGCCTCGACCTCGTCGAGTGGTGCGCGACGCACGGCGTGTTGTACGTGGACACATCGGTCGAGCCGTGGCCGGGGGTGTTCGACAACCCGATGCTGACGATGCGCGAGCGAACGAACTACCGCACGCGCGAGGACATGCTGAAGCTCGGGCGGCGCCTGCCGCCCGGCTCGCCGACCGCGGTCGTCGATCACGGCGCGAACCCGGGTCTCGTCTCGCATTTCGTGAAGCAGGCGCTCCTCGATCTCTCGAGCGGGCTCGGCAAGGGTACCGCGACGCCCGCGGACCAGGCCGGCTGGGCGACGCTCTCACGCGACCTCGGCGTCACGTTGATCCAGGTCTCCGAGCGCGACACGCAGGCGACTGACCGGCCGAAGCGGCCGAACGAGTTCGTTAATACCTGGTCCATCGACGGATTCGTGGACGAGTTGATGCAGCCCTGCGAACTCTCGATCGGCACGGCCGAGACGAAGAAGCCGACGGGCTCGCACTGGCACCGTCCGCGCTGCGGTTCGGTCTACATGCATCGCCCGGGCGGCGCGACTTACGCGCGCAGCTGGCTGCCCTCCTCCGGCGGCTTCCAGGGCCTCCTGATGACGCACGACGAGGTGTTCTCCATCGCCGACTACCTGACGTTGCGCCATGCGTCGAAGATCGACTACCGGCCGACCGTGATGTTCGTCTATCACCCCTGCGACGACGCGATGCTCTCGACGCTCGAGCTCGAGGGCCGCGGCTGGACGCCGCAGCCGACGCGCCGGATCATCCGCGCCGAGATCGTGACGGGCATGGACGAGCTCGGCGTGCTGATCGCCGGGCATTCGAAGAACGCTTACTGGTTCGGCTCGCAGCTCTCGATCGCGGAAGCGCGCCGCCACGTGCCGTATACGAATGCGACCTGCCTGCAGGTTGCGGCCGGCGCGCTGGGCGCGACGGTCTGGGCGATCCGGAACCCCAATGCGGGACTGCGCGAAGCGGATCAGCTCGACTTCCGCGCGGTGCTCGAGACCGCGCGGCCGTACCTCGGCTCGCTGGTCGGCGCCTACACGGACTGGACGCCGTTGCAGGGCCGGGGCGAGCTCTTCAGCGAGGACCTGGTCCCCGACCAGCCCTGGTTGCTGCAAAACGTCTGCGCGCGCCAATGGCGCTCATGAGGAGTCCGATGAAACTGCATGGCCTGTGCGCCGTCCTGTGCCTCGCCGCGGCCGCGGCGACTGCAAGCGACGGCGTCGCGAAGCACCCGATCACGCACGAGGACCTCTGGCTCATGAAGCGGGTCGCATCGCCGGTGCTGTCGCCGGACGGCAAGCTCATCGCCGTGTCCGTCGCGCAGCCCGCCTACGACGACAGCGCGAAGTCGAGCGACCTCTGGCTGATCCCGGTGGACGGCAGCGCACCGCCGCGCCGGCTCACATTCTCGAATGGCGCCGAGTCGGGCGCGACCTGGAGCGCGGATTCGCGCCGCCTCGCTTTCTCGGCCAAGCGCGACGGGCAGGACGAGGCGCAGATCTACGTGCTCGATATCGCGGGCGGCGGCGAAGCCGAACGCGTGACGAACGTCGCGACCGGCGCTTCACGGCCCATCTGGCGCCCCGACGGCCAGGCCATCCTGTTCTCCAGCATGACGTATCCCGGCGCGATGACGGACGCCGACAACAAGGTGCGCATCGACGAGAAGAAAGCGCGGAAGTACAACGCGCGCGCCTACGATTCGTTCCCGGTCCGACATTGGGACCGCTGGCTCGACGAGCGCCGCCCGACGCTGATGCTGCAGGCCCTCGGCGACGCATCCGCGGCGCGGGACCTCCTCGCCGGCACGGCGCTTCGCAACGCCCCCGGTTTTGGCGGCGACCTCGACAACGATGGCGACGAAATTGACGCCGCCTGGTCGCCGGATGCCAGCGCCATCGTCCTCACCGCGACGACCGCGCGCGACCAGTCGGCACGCGCCTTCGTGCAGCAATCGCTCTACGTCATGCCCGCGGGCGGCGGCGAGCCGAGGCGGCTCACCGGCGACGAGGCGAGCTACGCGCAGCCGCAGTTCGCCGCCGACGGCTCCGCCTTGTACGCGCGCTCGACCCCGCGCACGAAGTTCGTCTACAACGACGATCGCCTCGTGCGCTTCGATTGGGGAAACCCGGCACCGCGCCCGGTTTCATTCAACTTCAAGCGCTCGGTCGGCAGCTTCCAGGTGAGCCCCGACGGCGAGTCGGTCTACCTCATCGCGGAAGACGAAGGCCACGACCGTCTCTACGTCATGCCTGCGACCGGCGGCGAGGTGCGCGAGGTCGGGCATCTCGAGGCCGGCACGCTCGGCGGCCTGCAGGTCGAGGGCGCCGGCGGCGCGGCGGTGATCGTCGCGAACTGGGGCAGCGCCGTGAGCCCGCCCGAGGTCATGCGCATCGACCCGGCAAGCGGGACGCGGCGGGCGCTATCGTCGTTCAACGCCGGGCGCGTCGCCGCGCTCGACTGGCAGCCGATCCAGGAATTCTGGTTCGAGTCGAAGCGCGGCCGGCGTATCCACAACATGATCGCGTTGCCGCCGGGCTTCGATCCCGCGAAGAAATACCCGCTCTTCGTGCTGATCCACGGCGGCCCGAACACCATGTACAAGGATGAATTCTTCATCCGGTGGAACTACCACCTGCTCGCAGCGCCGGGCTACGTCGTGCTGATGACGAATTATTCAGGCTCGACCGGGTTTGGCGAAGCCTTTGCGCAGAAGATCGAGGGCGATCCCCTCAAGGGCCCGGCGGACGAGATCAACCAGGCTGCGGACGAGGCGATCAGGCGCTATCCCTTCATCGACGCGAGCCGCCAGGCCGCAGGCGGCGCGAGCTACGGCGGGCACCTGACGAACTGGCTCGCCGTGTCCACCGACCGCTATCGCGCGCTCGTGAGCCACGCGGGGCTCTACGACCTCAAGACGCAGTGGACGACGAGCGATATCGCCTATTCGCGCGAGCGCGGCCTCGGTGGCCCGCCCTGGGAAGGCAAGGCGGTGTGGAAGGACCAGAGCCCGTTCTGGCAGACGAAGAAACTCAAGACGCCGATCCTGCTCAGCTTCGGCGAGCGCGACTTCCGCGTGCCGTACAACAACGGCCTCGAATTCTTCATGCTGCTGCAGCGCCAGCAGGTGGAGAGCCGGATCGTGATCTTCCCCGACGAGAATCACTGGGTGCTGAAGGGCGAGGACAGCCGGTACTTCTACCAGGAAGTCCAGGCCTGGCTCGCCAGGCACTACGAGTAGCGAAGCCGCAAAGGGGACTGTCCCCTTTAGCGCCGCGCAATCACAAAGGAAGGGAAACCCTTTCGCTAAAGGGGACTGTCCCCTCCGTCATCCTTGACGCGCTGCCGCCTCACGGAATCTGCAGCCCACCCTTTCCGCCCATCCCCTTCAGCGCGGCGGAACCCGCCTCGGGAATCACGATGGACGAAGCGGCCTGGCGCCGCATTTCCTGCAATTCGCGGGCGGCTTCCTCGATCGCCTGCTGGGCCGCGGGGCCGAACTGTGCGACGGCCTCCGCCAGCGTCTTCGCGGGAAGCTCGAATGACAGCGGCAGCGAGCCCATCGGAGTCATCACGGTCGCCTGGCCGACGAAGATCGGCGGGCGCGACACATCCTCGCTGCCGTCGGACTTGACCGGCGCCAGGCGACGGACGGTGCCGACGCGCTGGTCCGTGAATACGTCTTCGCGATAGAGCGCATCCACGCTCATCTGCGGATCTTGTGCTCGTTCGTTGCTCATGCGAGCATTTTATCCGAATCAGCGCACGACCGCGAAATCCCGGCTGCCCTCGCCCCAGGCCGCGGCCGTATCGAGCGCAGACAGCACGTCGTCAGGGCCCGCGACGACAGTCCACATGGACTCGTGCCGGCCGTCCATGAAGCGCTCGTCGATTGCGGACGCGAGCTGCGCAATCAGCGGGTCGTAGTAGCCGCGCGTGTTCACGATCACGATCGGCCCGAGAAACAGGCCGAGCCGCTTCAGCGTAATCGCCTCGAAGAGCTCCTCGAGCGTGCCGGTGCCGCCCGGGAGCGCGACGACGGCCGAGGATCGCGTCAGCATCTCGTGCTTGCGCGTGCGCATGTCCTCGACGACGTGCAGCTCCGTGAGGTCGTCGTGGCCCCACTCGAGCTCCATCATGAACTTCGGGATCACGCCGACGATGCGGCCGCCCGCGGCGAGGGCGCCGTCCGCAAGCGCGCCCATCGAGCCTGCACGCCCGCCGCCATAGACGACGGTGCATCCGGCACTCGCCAGCAGCTCACCGAGCCGGTGCGCGACGTCGTGGTAGGCCGCATCGCAGGCCTGGCTCGAGGCGCAGTAGACGCAGACGCTGCGCTCCCCGCCCATCAGCCGGTCGCCTGCAGCGCGAGGGCGATGCCGGAGACGCTCGCGAGCAGCGCATCGAACAGGGCCGGGTCCTTCCGCCCGCCCGTGCGCCAGCGGCGCAGGAGGTCCACCTGCATCAGGTGCATCGGGTCGCCATACGGTGCGCGCAGGATCGCGGCGCGCTGCAGCGCCGGGCGGCTGTCGAGCAGGTTCTGGTTGCCCAGTACTCTCGTGACCCAGTGCTGGGCGAGCGCGTGCTCACGCCTGATTTCCGCCGTGATCGCGACGACGTCGCCGGTCGCGAGGCTCTCGTAGTGGGAGGCGATGTCGAGGTCGGCGCGCACGAGGTCGAGCTCGATGTCCTCGAGCAGGTTCCACAGGAAGTTCCAGTCGCCGAGCGCCTTCTCGATCGCGTCGATGCCGTGCTCGCGGGCGGCCGCCTCGAGGCCGGTACCGATCCCGAACCAGCCGGGCAGGACGTGGCGGCTCTGCATCCAGGCGTACACCCAGGGCACGGGCCGGACGGCGCCGACGCCCTCCCCGTCCCGAAACGCCATGCGCCCGCCGATCAGCATGCGCTCGATCACGTCGATCGGCGTCACGTCGCGGAAGAACTGCAGGAATCCCGGCTGGTCGTGCACCAGTGCGCGATAGCACTTGCGGCTTGCCGAGGCGACGCTGCCCATGAGCGCGCGCAGCTCGCGTTCGCGCACCGGCGCCATCGGCGATTCGGTGCGATCCATCGCGACCGCAAACACCGCCTTTTCGAAGCTCCTGAGCGCAATCCGTCGCAGGCCGTAGCTATTGCCGATGCCCTCGCCCTGCTCGGTCGCGCACAGCCATCCGCGGGTTGCGCCGTCTGGTGCGCTCTCCACCAGCCGCTCGATCGGCCCGCCGCCGCGGCTCGAGGGCCCGCCGCGGCCATAGCAGAGCACGAGGTCCACTTTCGACTCGGCCGCCGCGGCGATCAGTTCGACCTGCGCCTGGTAGATCGCATGCCGCGAGGCCGCGATGCCGATCGCCTGGTTGCTTTCCGAAAAGCCGAGCAGCACGGTCTGCCGGCCGCCGCGCGCCGCGAGATGGCGGCGATAGCTCGGCTCGGCGAGCAGCGATTTCAGCACGCCCCCCGCACCCTCGAGCGCGCTCACTGTCTCGAGCAGCGGCACGACGTCGAGCGGCACCTGCCCGGTTTCGCGATCCGTCACATTCGCCCAGCGCGCGAGCAGCAGCACCGAGAGCACGTCGTCCGCGGACTCGGTGCCGCTGACGACGTAGTCCCCGATCGCGCGCTCGCCGTACTTGTAGCGCGCCTGCATCATCGCCTCGAACACGGCCAGTGTGCGCCGCCCGATGGCGTCGAATCCCGCGGCCGGGCCGCGGTCGCGTGAAATGGCCTCGCACATCGCGGCATTGCGCTCCGCCGCGCCGATGCCGGCCCAATCCTCGCGGTCGAGCCCCTGGGCGACGACGATGCGGTGCACGTCGGCGTGCTGGCGCACGTCGAGCGTCGCGAGGTGGAAGCCGAATGTCAGCGCGCGGCACAGCAGGCGCTCGACCGGGAACAGTCCTGCATGGCGCCCATGGTTGGCCCGAAGGCTGGAGGCGACGAGCTGGATGTCGCGCACGAACTGGTCCGCCGACTCGTAGTGGTTCGGCCGGCCCTCGTACGTGACGCGCAGCCGGTCCGCCACCTGCGCGAGAAAGATGCGATACGGCATGCGGTCGTGGCGCGTCGAGGCGAACTCGCGGGCCTTCGGCACGAGGATGTCGTACTCGGCGATGCGCGACTCGAGTTCGGGGCTCGCGCCGACGCGGCCCGCGCTCTGCGACAGCTTGTCCGCCAGCGCGCGGCACTCCTGGAAATAGGCCGAGATCACGCGCTGCTGCTGGCGATGCAACGTCTCGCGGATCGCCTTGGCATGGACTTCGTTGTTGCCGTCCATGTCGCCGCCGACCCAGCTGCCGAAGCGCAGGATGAGAGGCATGCGCCCGAGCTCCGGCGGCAGGCCGAAGACGGTCTGCATCCAGAGCGCGATTTCCTCGTAGAGCGCGGGCACGACGCGATAGACGACTTCTGCGAGGTAGAAGAGCGCGTGCTCGCGCTCGTCCGCGACGGTCAGGCGCTCGCGCGGATGGCTCTCGGTCTGCCAGCCCGAGGTGACCTCCATGCGGATGCGTTCCCACACGGAACGGCGCTCGAATGGCGTCAGCGTCGGGTCGAGCCGCTCGAGCATCATGTCGGCGATCTGCTGGTGCTTGCGCAGCATCGTGCGGCGCGTGGACTCGGTCGGGTGCGCCGTGAACACCGGGTAGATGGTGACGCCCGCGAGCAGCTCCAGGACTCTCTGCGCGTCGTAACCCGAGTCCTTCAGGCGATGCATGCAGTCGCCGATGCCGCCCGGCTGGGGGCGGTCGCTGTGCACGAGGTACTCGCGCCGCCGCCGCACGCGGTGCACGCGCTCGGCGAGATTGACGACCTCGAACCAGGTGCTGAAGGCGCGGATCAGGTCGCGCGCGTCCGCCGCGTCACGTCCCGCGGTGCGCGCGACGAGCGTGATCCCGCTCTCGGCCCTGCCTTCCCTGCGCTCGATCGCCGCGACGCGATCGCCCTCGACCAGCCCGAAGAGCCGCTCGCCGCCCTGGTCGCGCAGGACGTCGCCGACGAGCCCGCCGAGCGCGTGCACGTCCTCGCGAAGGGCCGTGTCCTTTTCTGGGAACTGGAGGTTCTGGCGTTGGATCACGGGAGGTTTCCCCCGCGGCGGCCTAGTGGTGGTGGCCGTCCGGCCCGTGAACGTGGCCGTGGGCGACTTCCTCGTGCGAGGCCTTGCGCACCTCGGCGATCTCGACCGAGAAATGCAGCGTGCGGCCGGCGAGCGGATGGTTGCCGTCGATCGTCACGAAATCGCGGTCCACGCGCACGACGGACACGATGCGCTGCCCCTGCGGGCCACCGACGCGCACCTGCATGCCGGGCGCAAGGCCCCCGACCTCGCCGAACTTGGTCTTCGGCACGATCTGCACCAGCCGCTCGTCGCGCGGCCCGTAGCCCTGCTCGGGCGCCACCGTCACGTCCAGCTTGTCGCCGGCAGCCTTGCCCGACAGCGCCTGCTCGAGGCCGGGGATGATGTTGCCCTTGCCGTGCAGGTAGCTGAGCGGCGCACGCCCGCTCGAGGTGCCGAGGATCGTGCCCTGCTCGTCACGCAGGGTGTAGTTGAGCGTTACGACGCGGTTTTTTTCGATGTTCACGGCGGCTCCCAGGCAGGAGCCGAATGTTAGCCGTTTGGCCTCAGGCCGGGAAGAATTCGATCGGCTTGGTCGTCGTCATGGCCTCGACGTCCTTGGCTTCGAAACGGAACATGCGGATGCGGGCGACGAGCTTGCGCTCGAGCTCCGCATCGTTGAGCTCGGTCGAGACGATGCGGCAATCCGTGATTTCCCCGGACGGCGCAATCGTCAGCTGCACCACCACCTTGCCCTGCAGTTCCGGCTGCTCGCGCAGGGCCCGGCTGTAGAGCGAGTAGATCGCCGACTTGTTGCGGTCGAAGACGATCTCGATCTCCTCGCGGCTGCGCGAGGCCTTGCCGCTGGCGCCGCTGCGGCTCGCCTGGGCCTGGTCCGCGCCGATCTTGTCGGCGAAGGACGGCACGGCCGTGCCGGCCGCGTGGCCCTTGAGATTGCCCGGGCCGCTGCCGAATCCGGATGAAAGCCTGCCGGTGTTGATGCCGCCGCTGCCGACGCCGGTGTGCGCGGTCACCAGCGAGCGCTCGGCGCGGCTCGGGCCCTCGACCTTGCCGATCATCGGCGCGGAACTCATCTCGGTCGGCTCGAGCGCCTCGCGCAGGTCCTCGAGGTCGTCCTTCATCGCAAGCAGGCCCGACTTCTCGGCTTTCTTGCGCGCCTCGGCCTGGCGGTCCACGGGCTTCGGCGGCGGGACCGGCTTCGGCTCAGGCTTCGCCTCGGGCTTGGGCGGTTCGGGCTTCTTGGCCTCGGGCTTCGGCGGCGGAGGCGGCGGCGGCTCGAGCACGAGCTTGACGACTTCGGCCGGCAGCGCGGGCGGCGGCGGGCGCTCCGACATCGGAATCAGGGGAATCAGGATCCCGAAGACCGCGAAGACGATGAGGAGGCTGCGCGCGGTCTTGCGCAGGCGCTTCTGTTCGTCCTCGTCGGGCGTCCAGGGAAGGTCGAAGATCCGGTAGTTGGCTGCAATGGCGGTCATGGCCTTGCCTCAGACCGCGCCCGGGCCGCGGTAGGCGCGTTCGCGTTCGATGACCGCGAGCGAGACCTTGCCGTATTCAGCCGCCGTGCAGGTGGACAGCACCTTCTTCAGGAAGCTGTACGGCAGGTCCTTGTCCGCGAGCACGGTGACCTCATGCGAAGTCGGGTCGTCCTTGTCCTTCAGCAGGCGCTTGTCGGCCTCGGTGCGCAGCACCTTGCGCAGCGGCTCGATGACCGCGTCCGGGCGCGCGCGCAGGTCTGCAACCGCCGCGAGCTCGACGCCGTTCACGTAGAGGGAATCCTTCGTGATCAGCACGGTCACCGTCTCGCGCGGCTTCGTCTCCGACATGGACTGCGGGATCTGGATGCTCTTCGAATTCGGGAGGACCTCGTAGTCCGCCGCATGCACGAGCAGGTAGACGACGAGGATCGTCAGCATGTCGATCATCGGGATGAGCGAGGACATGCCGTGGAACCCGCCGCGGTGGGCGGGCTTGCGGTGGCGCTTGAGGCGCGAGGCGATCATCGCGCCGCCACGACCGCGTTGACCGGCGCGTCGCCGACCGCGATCTGCGGGAACAGCTCACCGCGCACCGGCTGCCCGTCGAGCACCGTGTCGAACGACTTCATCGTGTCCATGGCCTGCACCATGGTGTCGTAGGGAATGTCCGCCTCGAGCAGCACCGTCGCGTCCTTCTTCTCGGGGAAGCGGATCTTCACGCGCCGCAGGTAGTTCGAGAGCCCCTCGAAGTCCTTGCCCTGCGCAGTGTCCGGCAGCCTTTGGAGCAGCCCGGTATTGCGGTCCGCGACCTCGATGACGCCCTGGCGCACGATCACTTCCAGTTCCAGCACGGCCGGCAGCACCGGCGGCGGACCCCCGTCCACCGGCAGGTTGAGCTCGAGGATGTTCATCTTCGAGAACACGGCCGTGAAGATCAGGAAGAAGATCAGGATGACCATCACGTCCAGCATCGGGACGATGTTGATGTCGTTCCTGCCGCGGTAGCGCGC
>DATBSX010000227.1:0-3355 GCA_036559565.1 Steroidobacteraceae bacterium
GTCCGCCAGGCCGAGCAGTTCAGCCAGGCGATCGGCGTCACCGGCATCGTCGTCACGAAGCTCGACGGCACTGCCAAGGGCGGCATCGTGGTCGCGATCGCGCGGCGCTTCGGCCTGCCCATCCGCTTCGTCGGCATTGGCGAACAGGCGGAGGATTTCGGTATCTTCGACGCCCGTGCCTATGTCGAGGGGCTGCTGCGACCCGTGGCAGTCGACACGCCGTGATCCGATTCGACCGCGTCTTCAAGCGTTACCCGAACGGGCGCGAAGCCCTTTCCGAGCTCTCGTTCGATCTCGAGGCTGGCGAGATGGCCTTCCTGACCGGCCACTCCGGTGCCGGCAAGAGCACGGTGCTGCGGCTGATCGCCCTGCTCGAGCGCCCGACGCGCGGCCAGGTGATCGTCAACGGCAAGAACACCGGCACCCTCAGGCGCGGCGCGATTCCCGCATTCCGGCGCCAGGTCGGCTTCGTGTTCCAGGACCACCGGCTGCTCGACGACCGCCCGGTCTACGACAACGTCGCCCTGCCGCTCGCGATTGGTGGCGTCCCACGCCGCGAGATGGACAAGCGCGTACGCGCGGCGCTCGACCAGGTGGGCCTGCTCGGCCGCGAGCGCTCCTTTCCGCTCGAGCTCTCGGCCGGCGAACAGCAGCGCGTCGGCATCGCGCGCGCAGTGATCACGAAGCCGCCGGTCCTGATCGCCGACGAGCCGACCGGCAACCTCGACCCGGATCTCGCGCTCGAGGTCATGAACCTGTTCCAGCGTTTCAACGCGGTCGGGGTGACCGTGCTGGTCGCGACGCACGACATCCACCTGCTCGACCTGTTCCGCGTGCGGCGCATCCACATCGAAAAGGGCCGCCTCGCCGCGGTGCCGCATGTCGCTGCGTAACGGCCTCTCCATCCTCCTGGAGCGGCACGCGCAGGCGCTCCTGGGCTCGCTCGGGCGTCTGGCCCGCCAGCCACTCGCAACGCTGCTGACGGTGCTCGTCATCGGCATCGCGCTCGCGCTGCCGGCGGCGCTCTACCTCGCCGTCGCGAACATGCGCAGCGTCACCCGCAGCCTCGACGACACGGTCCAGCTCTCCGTGTACTTCCGCCTGTCGACGACCGAGGCCGAAGTGAAAAAGGTGGCCGCCGCGATCGCGGCGCGGCACGGCATTGCACAGACGAAGCTTGTGAGTCCCGACGAAGGCCTCGCCGAGTTCCAGAAGCTCTCCGGCATCGGCGATGCGCTCAAGGCCCTGCCGGACAACCCACTGCCGTGGCTGCTGCAGGTGCGGCCCGCCCCGCCGCAGGATTCCGCCGCGGCGGTCGAATCGCTGGCGGCGGAGCTTCGCAAGATGGACGGCGTGGACCTCGTCGAGGCGGACACCGCGTGGGTGCGGCGGCTTCACGCGATCGAGGACACGATGCAGCAGCTCGTGCTGCTGGTGGCCGCGGTCCTCGCCGCCGGCGTGCTGGCGGTCGTCGGCAACACGATCCGGCTCGAGATCAATGGCCGCCGCGCGGAAATCGAAGTGACGAAACTCGTCGGCGGCAGCAACGCCTTCGTGCGCCGGCCCTTCCTCTATTCGGGGCTGTGGCAGGGTCTTGCCGGAGGCCTGCTTGCGGCCGGTCTCGTCACCCTCGGTCTCTTCGTGCTCGAGCCGTTCGTAGCGCGGCTCGCAGCCGCGTATGGCTCGTCCTTCGCGCTCCAGGGCCTTTCGATCACCGAATGGCCCGTCGTCGTCGGGAGCGGCGTGGCCCTCGGTTTTCTGGGGGCCTGGCTGGCGGCGGCCTACCATCTCCGCCGCATCGAACCACGCGCTTAAGTACCTGTTTATAAAGGGACTTAGCACTCTATTGACACGAGTGCTAGTATCGTCTCTCGGAGGTATCCCCAACCATGACTGGCAAAGCGCTTGCGCTCCCCAACCTGTCTCTCATCGGATCCGGCCCGATCGGAAGCCTCGAGGCTTACGTTCAGCAGGTGTCGTCGATCCCGATGCTCGGCCGCGAGGAAGAGATGGAGTTGGCCCGCCGATTCCACGAGGAACAGGACCTGGAAGCCGCGCGCGACCTCGTCCTGTCGCACCTGCGATTCGTCGTGCACATCGCGCGCGGCTACATGGGCTATGGGCTTCCGGTCGGCGACCTGATCCAGGAAGGCAACGTCGGCCTCATGAAGGCGGTCAAGCGCTTCGACCCCGACATGGGCGTCCGCCTCGTCAGCTTCGCCGTGCACTGGATCCGCGCCGAGATCCATGAGTTCGTGATCCGGAACTGGCGCCTCGTGCGCGTCGCCACGACCAAGGCGCAGCGCAAGCTGTTCTTCAACCTTCGCCGGATGAAGAAGAACCTCGCGTGGCTGTCCGATGCGGAGGCAAATGCGGTTGCGGGCGAGCTCGGCGTCGAGCCGGGCGAAGTGCGCGAAATGGAGCGCCGCCTCTCGGCGCGCGACCTCTCCTTCGATCCCGCGCCGGACACGGGCGACGAGGAATCGGTCGTCTCCCCCTCGCTCTACCTGCCTTCGGCCGAAGTGGATCCGGCGACGATCGTGGAACGGGACCAGTGGGACGGCGCCGTCTCGGGCAGTCTCGCGACCGCGCTCGCCGGCCTCGATGAGCGCAGCCGCACCGTGATCAAGGCGCGCTGGCTGGCCGAGACCGAGGACAAGAAGACGCTGCAGGATCTCGCGGACGAATTCGGCGTCTCCGCCGAGCGCATTCGCCAGATCGAATCCGCGGCGATCGGGAAACTGCGCAGCGCGATGACCGGCTGAGGCCGGGTCAGGCGGCGGCCGCAACGGCCGCCGTCACCGCCTTGTGCAGCTCGAGGTCGAGCGCATCGGGCACGAGGTCTTCCCCTTTCGCCAGTTCCGCGATCTTCCGGGCGGCCGCCAGGAGCATCGCGTCGGTGAATCGCGTCGCGCGCGCCGCAAGCGCGCCCTTGAAGAGCCCCGGAAAACCCAGCACGTTGTTGATGCCCTTGCCGTCGGCGGCGAACGCGGCGCCGTGCTGGATCGCGAGCGCCGGCTCGATCTCCGGGTCCGGATTCGACAGAGCCATGATGATCTGGCCTTTCCGCACCATCCCGGGCTTGATCAGGCCGCGCACGCCGGTCGTCGCAATGACGATGTCGGCCTTCCGCATGATGTCGTCGAGCGAAGCCGGCTCTCCGCCCATCGCGGCGAATCTCTTGAGCGCACCTGGGTCGAGGTCCGCGCCGAGCAGGCGGCGTACGCCCACATGTTGCAGGAGCCGCACGATGCCGATGCCCGCGGCCCCGAGACCGACCTGGCCGACGACGCAACCGTCGACATCGATCCCGGCGCGCTTGGTCGCGTTGAATGCCGCGGCCAGCACCACGACC
>DATBSX010000228.1:0-3199 GCA_036559565.1 Steroidobacteraceae bacterium
GAGCGCGTCGTCCTGCGCCTGCTCGACAAGCAGGCAGGCCGCCTCGATCTCTCCTCGCTCGGCATGGAGCCGCGCGTGCAGGGCATGATCGACGAGCAGATCCACAAGCCGCACGGGATCATCCTGGTCACCGGGCCGACCGGCTCGGGCAAGACGACGACGCTCTACGCGGCACTCGAGCGTATCAACGACCGCACGCGCAACATCATGACGGTCGAGGACCCGATCGAGTACTACATCGACGGCATCGGGCAGACCCAGGTCAATACCAAGGTCGAGATGACCTTTGCCCGGGGCCTGCGCGCCATCCTGCGCCAGGACCCCGACGTCGTGATGGTGGGCGAAATCCGCGACACCGAAACCGCGCAGATCGCGGTCCAGGCCTCGCTGACCGGCCACCTCGTGCTGTCGACTTTGCATACGAATACCGCGGTCGGCGCAGTCACGCGCCTGCGCGACATGGGCGTCGAGCCCTTCCTGCTTGCGTCGACGCTGCTCGGCGTCGTCGCGCAGCGCCTCGTGCGCGTGCTGAACCCCGATACGCGCATCGGTTACCCGGTCGGCGACTACGAGGCGAGGCTGCTCGGCCTCAATCCCGCCGACGCCGGCCGCGCGACGCTATACCGCCCGGGCGCCGACGCCGGCAGCGGTTACCGCGGCCGCACCGGTATTTACGAACTCGTGATCATCAACGACCGCATGCGCGTCATGATTCATGACCGCGCCAGCGAGCATGAGCTCGAGCGCCAGGCGCGCGAGGTCACCCCCGGCATCCGCGACGACGGGCGCGCGAAGGTGCTATCAGGCGTGACTTCGCTCGAGGAACTGCTCCGCGTCACGCGCGAAGAGTAATGGCCGCTTTCGAATACACGGCACTCGACGCCCAGGGACGCGAGCTCCGCGGCGTCCTGGAAGGCGACAGTGCGCGCCAGATCCGCCAGCTCCTGCGGGAGCAGGCGCTCCTGCCGGTGACCGTCAACGAGGTCAACGACGCACCCACGCGAAAGTCCTTTTCTTTCTCCTTTGGCAACCGCATCCGGACGTCCGACCTCGCCCTCCTGACGCGCCAGCTCTCGACACTCGTCCGTTCCGGCATCCCGCTCGAAGAGGCGCTCCTCGCCGTCTCGCAGCAAAGCGAGAAGGCCCGTGTCCGCAGCGTGGTCGCTGGCGTGCGTGCGCGCGTGATGGAAGGGCGCACGCTGGCCGAGGGACTCGCGGCCTTCCCGAACGTGTTCCCGGAAATCTACCGCGCGACCGTTTCCGCGGGTGAGCAGTCGGGGCACCTCGATTCCGTGCTCGAGCGGATGGCGGACTTCACCGAAAACCGCCAGGTGCTCCAGCAGAAGATCACGAACGCCATGATCTACCCGGTGCTCCTCACGGTGGTCTGCCTCGGCATCGTGGGACTGCTCCTCGGCTTCGTCGTGCCCGAAGTCGTGCGCGTGTTCGAAGCCGGCGACCGCCCGCTCCCGATCCTCACGCGGATCCTGATCGCGTCGTCCGACTTCCTGCGCGCCTGGTGGTGGCTGCTGATCATCGTCGTCGGCGCCGTAGCCTGGGGCTTCCGCCGCTGGATCCGCGATCCTTCGGCGCGGCTGCGCTACGACGCCTTCAAGCTCCGCCTGCCGCTCATCGGGCGCATCACCCGCGGCAACAACGCCGCCCGCTTCGCCCGGACCTTCTCGATCCTGACCGCGAGCGCCGTGCCGGTGCTCGAGGCCCTGCGCATCGCGGCCGAGGTCGTCACGAACACGACCATGCGCCGTGCGGTGCAGAACGCCGCGGTGCGCGTACGCGAGGGCGCGCCCATCGCCCGGTCCCTGGGCGCCAGCAAGCTGTTCCCGCCGATGCTCGTGCACCTCATTGCGAGCGGCGAGACGAGCGGCGAGCTCGAGGCCATGCTCGAACGCGCCGCCGACAACCAGGAACGCGAGCTGGACGGCGTGGTCAATACGGCTGTCGGTGTCCTGGGCCCGGTGATGATCCTGCTGATGGGTGGCTTCGTTTTCGTGATCGTCGTCGCGCTCTTGCTACCGATCTTCCAGCTGAACCAGCTGGTGCGCTGAGACCCCTTGCGGCGGGAGCCCGCGCGTCTTATAAGTCGGCCGGCAATGACCCTGGACAGGTCGCATGAGCGAGAAGCCCAAGGAAGAATTCGAGGACGAAGAACCGGACGAAGCCGAGGAAGCCGCGGAGGACCTCGACGTCGACCAGTTGATGCGGGATTTCGATACCCGCAAGCGTCGCGGTGCCCGCACCGCGGCGAGCGAGCCGGCGTGGCGCAAGCTCGAGCGCATACGCGAGGAAAAGCGCACGGCGGGCCTCTTGTCCGACTTCGACGACTACGACATCGATGAAACGGGCGCCCGGCAGGTGAAGCTGCCGCGGCGCGCCCCGAACCGCCGCCGCTAGCGGAAGCTCCGCGCTTTCGCCACGAGGCCGCCGAGCAGCGCCGAACGATCCTCCAGGGCGTCGACCACGACGTGCCGGACCTCCCCCTCCCGCTGCAGGCGCCCGCGAACCCCCAGGAGCCTAGCCCCCAGCATCGCCTGGCGGTGCGCATCCGCGATCCGGCTCCAGACCACCAGGTTCACGTAGCCCGTTTCGTCCTCGAGCGTCACGAAGATCACCCCGCCCGCGCTGCCTGGCCGCTGGCGCGTCACGACGATGCCCCCGGTCCGCACCGCCGCCCCGTCCGTGAGGCCGGCCACCTCGGCCGCCGTCAGCCAGCCGTCGCCGGCGAGCTGCGGCCGTAGGAGCGCGAGCGGATGGCGCGCCAGCGTGAAACCGAGCGCGCGATAGTCGGCGACGATGTCCTCGCCCTCGCCCGGGGCACGCAGCATCGGCAGGCCTTCCTCGCGCTCGGCGGCCGGCACGAGCGGCAGCGCCGGCTCGACGCCCAGCACCTCCCAGCCCGCGCGATGGCGGTGGCCGGCGAGACCGGCGAGCGCTCCTGCCGACGCGAGCGCCATGAGGTCGCGCCGGGCAAGGCCCGCGCGCCGCGCCAGTTCCCCCACGCGCGCAAAACTGTCCCGTGCGCGGGCAGCCACGATGCGCCCTGCCGCCTCGCGCGCGAGCCCGCGCACCCGGTCGAGGCCAAGCCGAAGGGCGGGCCCGTCCTCCGCAGTCTCGAGCGTCGATTCCACGGCGCTCACATTGACGTCGGCGGCAAGCACGGCCACGCCGTGCGTGCGCGCGT
>DATBSX010000229.1:0-11104 GCA_036559565.1 Steroidobacteraceae bacterium
GACTGGCACACGGCGCGCGAAGCCGTCGATTTCGCGCGCAGCGATTTCCACGCCGCGGTGCGGCTCGGCGAAGCGGCCACGCCCGGCCTCGACTACGACAAGCTGATGGACGAGTGGCTGGTCGTCGTCGCCTCGCCGAAACTCTTCAAGAAGTTCGGCTCGCTCGACGACCGCGAGTCATTCGAAGGCATCCCGATGCTGCAGGCGCGCGACGAGCCCTGGGCGAAGTTCGAGAAGAGCGCGGCGCCGACACCCTGGCCCGCGGGCCCGACGATCATCGACGACTCGGTGAGCGTGGTCTCGGCCGTGATCGAGGGGCTCGGCTACGCGCCCGCGCGCTGGTCGGTCGCGGCGTACGACCTCGACAACGGCAACCTCGTGCTCGCGAGCAAGACCATCGTGCCGTCGCGGTTCAGCTACTGGTTCGTCTGCCCGCCGTCTTACTCGGAGATGCCGATGGTCCTCGCCCTCCGGCAGTGGCTGCGCGAAGAAGCCGCCATGTTCCCGAAGCCGGATGAGTGGCTGAGCCGCCGCTACCGCTGACTCGAAGGGGACGCGCCCCTTCGAGTCACGAAAACGTCACGGGGCGGTCATCGCGCCGCCATCCGCGCTGCCGACAATGGCGCCGCTTTCTGCGGTGCCCCATGCGAATTGCCGTCATCACTGAAACCTATCCACCCGAGGTCAACGGCGTCGCCTTGACCGTGCAGAACCTCGTCGTTGGCATGGCCGAGGACGGGCATGACATTCACCTGGTGCGGCCGTTCCAGCCGGGCGTCTCGACGCTGCCGCCGTCGAAGCCGATCCACGAGGTTCTCGTGCGCGGCGCGGCGCTCCCGAAATATCCGGGATTGCGCTTCGGCTTTCCCGCGGGCGGGAAACTCGCGCAGCTGTTCACGACGCAGCGGCCGGATGCGGTTTACGTCGCCACCGAAGGTCCTCTGGGATGGTCTGCCGTGCGCGCCGCGCGCAGGTTCAGCATCCCGGTCGCGACCGGATTTCACACGCGCTTCGACGCCTACGCCGGCGCGTATGGCCTGGGCCCGCTGACGCCGCTCGTGCGTTACTGGCTCCGGCGCCTTCACAACGCCTCGGGCGCGACGGTCGTGCCCACCCCCGAACTCCGCGAATGGCTGGAACGGCATGGGTTCCAGCGGGTGCGAGTCGTTGCCCGGGGCGTTGACTCACTTCTGTTCGATCCCGCGCGCCGGCGCCAGAAGCTACGCGACCGCTGGGGCATCCCGGAAGGCGGGCTCGCAGTCATCTATCTCGGTCGCATCGCTGCGGAGAAGAACCTGGAGCTCGCGATCGAGGCCTTCCGCAAGATCCGTGAACGGCGCGCCGATGCGCGATTTGTCTGGGTCGGCACGGGACCGGTCGCGGCGCGCCTCGCGCGCGAGCACCCCGACTTCGTCTTCGTGGGCCTGCGCCTCGGCGAGGACCTCGCCGAGCATTTCGCCTCTGCCGACCTCTTCCTCTTCCCGAGCCTGACCGAAACCTTCGGCAATGTGACGCTGGAAGCGATGGCGAGCGGAGTGCCGACAATTGCCTTCGACTACGGCGCCGCCCGCGCGTACCTGCGCGACCGGGAACACGGACGCCTGGTGGCGCTCGCCGATCCTGCCGCTTTCATTGCCGCGGCGGTCGAAGTCGCAACGGACACCGGCCGGCGCACGGCCATGGGCGTGGCCGCGCGCACGGCGGTCAAGCCCTTGCGGCCGGAGTGCGTGGCGCGCGATTTCGTCGGTGTCCTCGCCGGCCTGACCGCCTGAAGGTCGGTACAATCGCCGCGTGTCGAAGCGCGGCCACCTGTACGTCATCGCGGCGCCCTCGGGCGCCGGCAAGACCAGCCTGCTGCAGGCGGTCATGCGCCAGCGGCCGTCCGTGGGGTTTTCCGTTTCCTGCACGACACGCAAGCCGCGCCAGGGCGAGCAGGATGGGCGCGACTACCATTTCATCGAGCGTGACGAGTTCGAAAGGCTCCGCACCGCCGACGAGTTCATCGAGCACGCCAACGTCTTTGGCAACCTCTATGGCACGCGCCGCAGCGTGGTGGAAAAAGCCCTCGCCGAGGGGCGCGACCTGATCCTCGAGATCGACTGGCAGGGCGCGCAGCAGGTCCGCGCGCGGCTGCCGGAGGCCGTGCAGATTTTCATCCTGCCGCCATCGCGCGCCGAGCTTGAGGCTCGCCTGCGCCGCCGCGGCAGCGACAGCGAGGACTCGATCGCGCGCCGGCTCCAGGAATCCTCCCTCGAGATGTCGCACTGGCGGGATTTCGACTACGTGATCGTCAATCGCGATTTCGATACGGCGCTTGCGGAACTCGAGGGCATCCTGGATGGCCGGGGGCAGGCGAGCCGGCGGGACCGGCCCGGGCTCGAGGCGCTGGCCCGGGAACTGCTGGGGACGTAAACCGCATCCCGGCGGGTCCCCGTTCCCTTCGCCGGGGGATTCGCTAGCATGACGGCTTCAGGATGGGACGCCACGCATGACAGGCAAAGACACCAAGTCGAGTGACCGTCGCTGGCACGCGGTCTCGGTCAAGCCGGGCAGCGGCGCCTGCAATGCCGCAGTCTCCGGCAAGAACCGGCGCTGGCTGTCGCGCGAAGCCCCCCTGCTGCCCCTGCCCGGCTGTACCCGGCCGGACACCTGCCAGTGCACGTATAACCACCACGATGACCGGCGCGCCACCAGCCGGCGGGCCGAGGACATGAACGCCTTCAGCCAGGCCCCGCGGGTCGCCAACGAGCGCCGCTCGCGCAAAACCCGCCGCGATACCACTTAAGGCGCCTGTTCCTGCCGGAAGTCGGGCGGCCGCTGCCCGGAACTGCTACCATTTCCGGTCCAATTCACTGAAATTACGGTCTTTTCCATGGCCCGCATCACCGTCGAAGATTGCCTGAACTCGGTCGACAACCTGTTCGACCTCGTCCTGCTTGCCGCCAAGCGCTCGCGTCGCCTCGTAAACGGCGCCGAGGCGCTCGTCGACTGGGAGAACGACAAGCCGACGGTAGTGGCGTTGCGCGAGATCGCGGAAGGCAAGGTCACGGTCGACCTGCTCTCCGAGCCGGATCCGGAGCCGGAGCAGGAGATGATTCCTGAGAACCCGCTCGACCTCGGCGTCGACTTCCGCGCACCGCAGCTCGGCCTGGGGGACTGACCGCGAGACCGCCGACCCGATGAATTACGCGTCTTCCATCCTCGGACTCCTGCCGGGCGGAAGACGCGCTCCCGGAATCGGCCAACTCACCTCGAAGATCGAAGGCTACCTGCCGGCCGACCAGGTCGAGCGGGTGCGCGAGGCTTTCGCCTACGCCGAGTCCGCGCACCAGGGCCAGAAGCGCAAGTCCGGCGAGGCCTTCATCACGCACCCGGTCGCGGTCGCCGACATCCTGGCGGACCTGCACCTCGACGGCGCGACCATCGCCGCTGCGATCCTGCACGACGTGGTCGAGGACACGCCCTCCTCGATGGGAGAGGTCGAGCAGAAGTTCGGCAAGGAAGTCGCGGAGATCGTCGACGGCGTGACGAAGCTGGACCAGGTCCAGTTCAAGAGCCGCAAGGAAGCGCAGGCCGAGAGCTTCCGCAAGATGATCCTCGCCATGGTGCGCGACATCCGCGTCATCATGGTCAAGCTCGCCGACCGCACGCACAACATGCGCACGCTCTCGGCCATGCCGCCGGAGAAGCGCCGCGCCGTCGCGCGCGAGACGCTCGACATCTACGCGCCGATCGCGAACCGCCTCGGCATCCACTCGATCAAGCTCGAGCTCGAGGAGCTCGGGTTCCGGACCCTGTATCCGCAGCGCTACCGCATCATCGAGCGCGAGCTCAAGCGCGCGCGCGGCAACCAGCGCGAGTTCCTGCCGAAGATCGTGAAGGCGGCGCGCAAGGCGCTCGCCGACGCGGGCGTCACCGGCCGCGTCGAGGCGCGCGAGAAGCACCTGTACAGCGTGTACGTGAAGATGCGCCGCAAGCACCTGTCGCTGTCGCAGGTCGTGGACATGTTCGGCATCCGGATCATCGTCGGCAACGTCGACGAGTGCTACCGCACGCTCGGACTCGTGCACGGCCTCTACCGGCCGATGCCCGGCCGCTTCAAGGACTACATCGCGATCCCGCGCGTCAACGGCTACCAGTCACTGCACACCTCGCTGTTCGGCCCGAATGGCACGCCGATCGAGGTGCAGATCCGCACCGAGGACATGCAGCGCCTGGCCGAGTCGGGCATCGCGGCGCACTGGCAGTACAAGACCGGCGAGAACGGCGGCGAGGCGCAGCAGGCCCGCGCGCGCGAGTGGCTGAAGGGCGTCATGGACCTGCACGAGGGCTCAGCCGAGGAGCTCTTCGAGAGCGTCAAGGTCGACCTCTTTCCCGACAAGGTCTACGTATTCACGCCGAAGGGCGACATCATGCGGCTGCCGCGCGGCGCGACCTGCGTCGACTTCGCCTATGCCGTGCACACGGGTGTCGGCCAGCGCTGCGTCGCGGCGAAGGTGGATCGGCGCCTCGTGCCGCTTCGCACCGTGCTGCGAAACGGCCAGACCGTCGAGATCGTCACCGCGAAGGGCGCGCAGCCGAACCCGGCCTGGGCCAGCTTCGTTGCGACGGCCAAGGCGCGCTCGGCGATCCGCCAGTACCTCAAGACCCTGAAGCGCGGCGAGGCGGCGGAGCTCGGCGGTCGCATGCTGAACCAGGCGCTCGAGGAGTTCGAGCTGTCGCTGAAGAAACTGCCCGCAGGCCGGCTCGACGAAGTTGCGCACTCGCTGGCGCTGAGGGATGGCCAGGAGCTGCTCGAAAGGATCGGCCTCGGCGAGCGCCTCGCCCGCCTCATCGCACGTCGCCTGCTGCCTGACGATGACCTGCGCCCGGACGCGGTGACCTCGCTTCCGCTCGCGATCGCGGGCACGGAGGGCCTCGTCGTCAGCTACGCCCGCTGTTGCTTCCCGATTCCCTTCGACGCGATCGTCGCCTATCTCTCGAGCGGACGCGGCGTCGTGATCCACCGCGAGAACTGCTCGAACGTCGCCGCCTTCGGCAAGCAGCCGGACAAGTGGATTCCCGCCGTCTGGCAGAAGGAACAGCAGCCGCACGTCTTCAGCGCGGGCCTGCTGGTCGAGGCCACGAACCGCATGGGCATCCTCGCCGAAGTCGCGACCCGCATCGCGGGCGAACAGAGCAACATCAGCCACGTCAACGTCGATTCCTCGCAGGGCGATCACTCCACCATCCTGTTCGAGGTCCAGGTCCGCGACCGCTCGCACCTCGCGCGGCTGATCCGCGCGATCCGCGGCATGCCGGACGTCATGAAAGTGGAACGGAGCCTCGCATGAGCCGCAAGATCATCCACACCGACCGCGCGCCGAAGGCGATCGGCCCCTACTCGCAGGCCGTTGCGGCCGGCGGCATGGTGTTCCTGTCGGGCCAGATCAGCCTCGACCCGAAGACCGGCGAAATCGTGCCGGGGGGCATCGAGGCCGAGGCGCGGCGCGCTTTCACGAACCTCGCCGCGGTCGCAGAAGCCGCGGGCACGAGCCTCGCCGCCGCCACGCGCGTGACGATCTACCTCAAGGATCTCGGGCAGTTCGCCGTCGCGAACAAGATCATGCAGGAGTTCTTCAGCGAGCCCTACCCGGCGCGCGTCACCATCGGCGCTGCCGCACTCCCCCGCGGAGCCGCGATCGAGATCGACTGTATCCTCGTGCCGTGACAATCGAGCGCCGTCCGGTCACCGCGCTGAAAGGCGTCGGGCCGGCACTCGCCAAGCGCCTCGCGAAGCTCGGCATCGAATCCGTCGCGGACCTCCTCTTCTGGCTGCCGACGCGCTACGAGGACCGCACGCGCATCGTGCCGATCGGCTCGCTGCGCCCCGGCATGCGCGTCGCGGTCGAGGGCGCGATCGAGCTCGCCGAGGTCGTCTTCCGCGGGCGGCGCTCGCTGCTCCTGCGCATTTCCGACGGTACCGGTTTCCTGACGCTGCGCTTCTTCCATTTCAGCGGCGCGCAGCAGGAGCAGCTCGTGCGCGGCAAGCGACTACGCTGTTTTGGCGAGGTGCGCCGCGGCAAGCACGGCCCGGAAATCGTCCACCCCGAATATAAGGATGCCGCAGCGCCTGACACGCAGGCCGTGAAGGACGTGCTGACACCGATCTACCCGATCACGGAAGGCGTGCAGCAGGGAAGGCTGCGAAACCTCACCGCGCAGGCGCTCGCCGCGGTCGGCGACGGCGAGCTGCCCGACTGGCTGCCGCAGGAGATCCAGCGCCAACAGGCCATGCCGGACCTGCGCGCGGCACTTCAGTACGTTCACCGTCCGCCGCCGGACGCCGAGCTTGCGGAACTCGAGGCCGGCCGCCATCCGGCGCAGCGACGCCTCGCGTTCGAGGAACTGCTCGCACACCAGCTCTCCCTGCGCCAGCTCCGCGCCGAAATCCGCCGCGACCCGGCCTGGCCGATCTCCGCGCCCGGAAAGTTCGCCGCGCGATTGCTCGCCGGCACGGGATTCACGCTGACCGGCGCGCAGAAGCGCGTGATCGCCGAAGTCCGAAAGGACCTCGCGGTCCCGCATCCGATGCTGCGCCTCGTGCAAGGCGACGTCGGTTCGGGCAAGACGATCGTCGCGGCGCTCGCGGCTGCGGACGCCGTCGAAACGGGCCACCAGGCGGCATTGATGGCGCCGACCGAACTCCTCGCCGAGCAGCATGCGCAGAACTTCACGCGCTGGCTCGAGCCGCTGGGGCTCACGCCGCTGCTGCTCACGGGCCGCCTCCCGGCGCGCGCGCGGCGCGAAGCCGAGGCCTTGCTCGCGGATGGCCGCCAGGGCATCGTCATCGGCACGCATGCTCTCTTCCAGGAAGACGTGCGATTCCGGAATCTCGCGCTCATCATCGTGGACGAGCAGCATCGCTTCGGCGTGCACCAGCGCATGCGCCTGCGCGAGAAGGGCGCCGCGGGCCGCTACCCGCACCAGCTGATCATGACCGCCACGCCGATTCCGCGGACGCTCGCGATGACGGCGTACGCCGACCTCGACGTCTCGGTCATCGACGAGCTGCCGCCGGGGCGCACGCCCGTCGTCACGGTCGCGATACCGGACGCGCGGCGCGACGAGGTCGTTCAGCGTGTCCGCAACGCCTGCCTCGCGGGGCGCCAGGCCTACTGGGTCTGCCCGCTCATCGAGGAATCCTCGATCCTCGAAGCGCAGGCCGCGGAAGACACGGCCGCGGCACTCGCGGCAGCGCTCCCTGACGTTGCGGTAGGCATCGTGCATGGCCGCATGCCGCCCGCCGCGCGCGAGAAGACGATGGCGAAGTTCAAGGCCGGCGAGATCGGGCTCCTCGTGGCGACGACCGTGATCGAGGTCGGCGTCGACGTGCCGAACGCAAGCCTCATGGTGATCGAGAATGCCGAGCGGATGGGCCTTGCGCAGCTGCACCAGCTTCGCGGCCGCGTCGGCCGGGGCTCCGAAGCCTCGAGCTGCCTGCTGCTCTGGCATGCGCCGCTCTCGCAGCTCGCCAAGGAGCGTCTAGCCGTGCTGCGAAGCACGAATGACGGCTTCGTCGTCGCGCGCCGCGACCTCGAGCTTCGTGGCCCGGGCGAGTTCCTCGGCACGCGCCAGACCGGGCTCATGCAGCTCAAGGTCGCGGACCTGATGCGGGATGCGGACCTGCTGCCGCAGGTGCAGGCGGCTGCCGACGTGATGATGCGCGCGCATGTGGATAACATGGCGCCGCTGAAGCGCCGCTGGATCGGCGCGGGAACCCGGTACGGCAAGGTATGAACGGCCAGCCCGCCCAGAGTCTCGAATCGCGCGCGGCGCCGCCCTGGACCGCGCGACTCGATGAGTTCGCGCCCGCGGCGCCGCCGGCAGCGTCGGCGTGGCTCGCCGAGACCGGGCTACTGACGGATCGGCTGCGCGCCTGCTGCGGCGGGCAGCCGGGACTCTCCGTGATCTCCGAAGCGGAGGCGCCGCTTGCGGACCACGACGCGGCGGTCCTGAAGGCCACCGGCAGCGCTGCCTTCGTGCGCGAGATCGAGCTCACCTGCGACGGGCGCGCCTGGGTCTTCGCGCAGACGCTCATCCCGCAGGCGACGCTCGCGCGCCATCGCTGGCTTGCCTCGCTCGGGCGCGCCGCACTCGGCGAGCGGCTCGCCGCAGTGCCCGGACTCGAACGCGGGCCGCTCGAGTTCGCGCGACTCCTGCCGGGCGATCGCCTCTATCAACGCGCCTTGCGCGACCCGCGCGACAAGCCCGCGGCGCTCTGGGCACGGCGTTCCTGGTTCGCGATCGAGGGCGACCGCCTGCTGGTGCAGGAAGTTTTCCTGCCCGAGGCTCACTCGTGACCCAGACCGATCCCGGCTACAAGCCCAGATGGCAAGCGCATCCGATGCGCGACGCTGTCCGCGCGCTCGGGCGGACAATCCACCAGTACGCGCTTCTCATGCGCCTGCACAAGCCGATCGGCATCTGGCTGCTCCTGTGGCCCGCGCTCTGGGGCCTGTGGATCGCGGGCGCCGGGCGACCGGATCCGAAGCTTCTCATCCTCTTCGTCGTCGGCGTGGTCGTGACGCGCTCGGCGGGCTGCGTCATCAATGACTACGCGGATCGCGACCTCGATCCCCAGGTCGCGCGCACGAAGGATCGGCCGCTGGCGACAGGGCGCGTCGCACCGGCCGAGGCGCTCCTGCTCTTCGCCGCGCTCGGCCTCGTCGCGGTGTGGCTCGCGCTGCAACTCGATCCCTACGCGCAGCTGTTCGCGGTCGCCGGCGCAGTGCTCGCCGTCACCTACCCCTGGCTCAAGCGCATCGTGCACGTGCCGCAGTTCTACCTCGGCGTCGCCTTCGGCTGGTCCATCCCGATGGCGTTCGCGGCCCAGACTGGGGAAGTGCCGAAAATCGCGTGGCTGCTCCTGACCGCCGTCGTGCTGTGGGCCGCCGTCTATGACACGATGTATGCGATGGTGGATCGCGAGGATGACGAGCGCATCGGCGTGAAATCGACCGCCATCCTGTTCGGCGAGGCCGACCGGTTCATCGTCGCGGTCATGATGGCGATGACGCTGCTCGCACTCTGGCTCGCGGGCAAGGAAGCGGGGCTGGGCGCCTGGTACAGCGGCGGCCTTGCGGCCGCGGCGATCCTGTTCCTCCACGAGCTCTGGCTGATCCGGCGCCGCAAGCCCGAAGCCTGTTTTCGCGCCTTCAACAACAACCACTATGTCGGAATGGTCGTCTTCATCGGGCTCGCGCTCGATTATCTCTACCGTGCCGGCAGCTGAACCCTGCCTGGAGAACCCACATGACCACGATCGACCGGCGCACTTTGCTGCTGTCCGCGGGCTCCGCCGCTGCCCTGGCGACGCTGCCGCGCATCGCTTTTTCCGCGGCGGCGGACGGGCCGCTCGTGGCCCGGATCGAACCGGTGACCGACACGTACTTCGGCCAGGCCGTGACCGATCCCTACCGCTGGATGGAAAACCCCGCCGACAAGGACTGGGAACCTTTCATGAAGAGCCAGGCGGCGCATACGCGCCGCGTGCTCGACCGCATTCCGGGGCGCGCGGCGTTGGCGCGGCGCGTCAGCGAATTGACCGGCGACCTCGAAATTATCAACACAATCCAGGTTGCCGGGCCGTACGTATTCGTGGAGAAGCGGCCGGCGGGCGCGAACAACTTCCAGCTTTTCGTCCGCGAAGGTCTCGAAGGCAGTGAGCGCCTGCTGATCGACCCGGAAGCGCGCACCCGGGGCGACGTCCATTTTTCGATGAACTACTGGACCGCCTCGCCGGATGGCAAGCACGTCGCGTACGGCATGTCTCCGTCCGGCTCCGAGAATGCCGTCGTCGAAATCCTCGAAACGGCAAGCGGCTCCGTGCTGCCCGATCGCATCGACCGGGCGCAATACGCAAACCCGCAATGGCTGCCGGACGGATCCGGCTTCTTCTTCAACCGTCTCGCCGAAGGCGGGACGCTTGGCACCACCGACTACTACATGAACAGCGTTTGCTGGTTGCACAAGGTCGGCAGCAGCCCGGACTCCGACGTCAAGGTGCTGGCGCGCGGACAGTTCGACGACGTCCCGGTGCGGGACATCGAGTTCCCTGTCGTTGCAGCGCAGCCTGGGTCCAACCATGCCATCGCGCTGCTGTTCGCCGGCGTCCAGAACGAAATCACGGTGTACGTGAACTCGCTCGATGCCGCCGTCAAGGGACAGGGCGGCTGGAAGAGCGTCTGTGTCCCGGACGACAAGGTCACCAGCGCGACCTTCAAGGGCGATGACATCTACCTCGTCACCTACAAGGACGCCCCGCGCTACCGCGTGCTGCAGGTGCAGGCCGCAGACCCGGCCATCGCCAAGGCGCGCGAGGTCGTCCCGCAGGGCAAGACCGTCATCCAGAACATCTTCGCCGCGAAGGATGCGCTCTACCTCCAGGAGCTCGACGGTGGCGTCGGACGCGTTCGCAAGCTCGCGGCCGACGGCGCCGTCACGTCGATCGCCCTCCCGTTCGAAGGCACGATCGGCTCGATGTATGCCGACACGGAACACGACGGCATCTGGTTCCAGTTGCAGAACTGGGTGCGCCCCGCGACCGTCTACCAGGTCGCGGCTTCCGGCGCCGTCACCGACACGGGGCTTGCGACCCAGCCTGACATCGACGTGTCGGCCTATGAATCGACGCGCGTCTTCGCAACCGCCAGGGACGGCACCAAGATCCCGGTCTCGGTCGTCTACCGCAAGGGGATGAAGCGCGACGGCTCGGCGCCGACGCTGATCGATGCCTACGGATCCTACGGCATCACGTCCGAGGCCTATTTCGGGCCGCGATTCATCGCGTGGCTGGAACAGGGCGGCGTGTGGGCAACGGCCCATGTGCGTGGCGGCGGGGAGTTCGGGCGCGAGTGGCATGAGGGCGGACGCCTGCTCACGAAGCCCAACACCTGGGGCGACCTGATCGCGGCAGCAGAAAAGCTGATCGCCGATGAGTGGACCACCGCGGCGAAGCTCGCGATCCGTGGCGGGTCGGCCGGCGGCATCACGGTCGGACGCGCGATGACGGAGCGGCCGGACCTGTTCACCGCCGTGATCAGCCAGGTCGGCGTGTCGAACA
>DATBSX010000230.1:0-6645 GCA_036559565.1 Steroidobacteraceae bacterium
GTGATCGCGCCGGTCGGCGACGGCCGCTTCCAGGCCGAGCCATGGCACCACGAACGGCTGCAACCCTGAGCGCAGCACATCGGCCGCGGCTCGGCTGCCGCGCCGTGGATGTTGCGGTCGCAGGCCGGTCGCTCGTCCGCGGCCTCCAGCTCGAAGCCGCGGGCGGCGAGTTCATCGCGGTGCTGGGACGCAATGGCGTCGGCAAGACGCTGACGCTGCACACGCTCGCGGGCCTGCGCCTGCCGGCCGCCGGCACGGTTGAACTCGATGGCCGCGACCTCGCGGGCTATCCCGGGCGCGAACGCGCGCAGCGCCTCGCGCTCCTGCCGCAGCTCACCGAGGATCCGTTTCCGTCGACCGTGTTCGAGACGGCGCTGATCGGCCGTCACCCCCACCTGCCCTTCTGGCAATGGGAGGACGCTCCCGACTTCGCCTGCGCACGCTCGGCGCTCGCCGCCGTCGGACTCGCGGACCTGTCGCAGCGCGCCGTGGACTCGCTGTCCGGCGGAGAGCGGCGGCGGCTCGACATCGCGACGCTGCTCGCGCAGGACGCGGCGGTGTGCCTGCTCGACGAGCCGACCAATCACCTCGACCCCAGGCACCGCAACGAGATGCTCGCGATCTTCCGCGCCCGCGCCGACGCCGGGGGCCTCGTCATCGCGGCGCTGCACGACCCGACGCTGGCCGCGCGTTCGGCCGACAAGGTGCTGCTCCTCTTCGGCGACGGCCGCTGGCGCTTCGGCGAGGCCGCGACGATCCTCTCGGACGCCAACCTGTCGGAGCTCTACGAGGTACCAGTCGGCGAACTCGCCTGGCAGGGTCAGCGGGTGTTCGTCAGCGCCTGAGCCCTAGCCGTTCAGGGCCTCGAGAATCGAATCGTGCAGGACGCCATTCGAGGCGAGGATGTTCCGCGTTTCGAGCCGGATCGGCCCGCCTTCGAGATCGGTCACGCGGCCGCCCGCCTCTTCGACGATGACGCAAAGCGCCGCGATGTCCTCGACGTGGATGTCGGATTCGAGCACGGCGTCGATCTTGCCGGCCGCCAGCAGGTGGTATTGCAGGAAATCCCCGAAGCCGCGGATGCGGTCGAGGCGCGTGACCAGGCGCCCGAGAGCCGCCCAGCGCGGCCCGCCCGCGAGCGAGCGCAGGTTTCCGGTGGAAAGCGTCGCCCGCTCGAGCGCCGCGATGCGGCTCACGGCGAGGAGCGCGCTGCCGAGGCGCGCGCCGGCGCCGCGCTCGGCCCAGGCGACTTCACCGAAGACGGGCGCCGAGGAAACGCCGAGCTCGATTCGACCGCGTCGCATCACGGCGATCTGTGTCGAGAACATCGGGTAGCGGCGCACGAAGGACTTGGTGCCGTCGATCGGGTCGACGATCCAGACGTACTCGGCATCCATGCGTGCCGCCGCGGACTCTTCGCCGTAGAAGCCGTCCTCGGGAAAGCGAGCCTCGACGATTCGGCGGATCGCGGCCTCGGCCGCGAGGTCGGCATCCGTGACCGGCGAGCCGTCCGCTTTCGCGCGCGCGGCAATCTCGCCCGCGTAGGCGCTGCGGATCAGTTCCGCCGCGGCGGATGCCGCCGCGAGCGCGGCATCGAGCCTTGCCGAGTTCGCCATGCGGCCAGACTGCGGGGCCCTCGCTGCTTCGTCAACGCCGGCTTGACCGCCCCGATGCAGCTGCCCAGAATGACCCGCGATGACAGGTGTCCCGGGCGCAAGCCCGGGCTAATCGGGAAGCCGGTGCGCGAGTCTCTCGCCAATCCGGCACTGCCCCCGCAACGGTAAACGGCGCAAGCCGCATCACGCAGGCCAGCCTGCAGCCACTGCCGGAAATCCCGGTGGGAAGGCGATGCGGACAGTCCCCCGGGACACGCCGTGAGTCCGGAGACCGGCCCGTCAGCAAGCGCCAGTCGCGGCGGGCGACAGGGGGTGCGGGCGTTGCGCCCTTCCCTCATTCCCCCCGCGACCGGTGATCATTTGAGTCACCGCTCGGGAGGAGCATCGATGTACGCACTCGTCCTTCTTGCGGCTGCCGCCGGCAGTCCGGCCCTTGAACCCGTCATCGTCACCGCGACGCGCACGGAGATTCCCGCCGCGGAAGTGCTCGCGAGCGTCGACATCATTCGTTCCGACGAGCTGATCCGCCAGCCCGCGGCGGACCTCGGCGATGCGCTGCGCTTCGTGCCGGGCGTCGAGGTTGCGCGCCTGGGCGGAGCCGGCCAGCAGACCTCGCTCTTCCTGCGCGGCACGGAGTCGAACCACGTGCTCGTCCTGATGGACGGCCTGCGCATCAACCCGGGCACGATCGGGACCGCGGCCATCCAGAACATCGCGCCGGAATTCGTCGAGCGCGTCGAAGTCGTCAAGGGACCGCGTTCGACGCTCTACGGCTCCGACGCGATCGGCGGGGTCATCAATGTCATCACGCGGGATGCGGACGACAGCGGCGGCGTCCAGGCGGGATTCGGCAGCTTCGACACGACGAGCGCGAGCTTTTCCGCGGGCGCCAGCGGAGAACGAATTCAGGCCTCGATCGCGGGATCCTGGATCGACAGCGGCGGATTCCCGACGCGCGCCGGCGATACGGTCGACCGCGGCTTCGAGGACACGTCGTTCACGGCCTCGGTGCATGCCGGCGCGGGCCCGGTCACGCTCGGGCTTCGCGCCTGGTACGCCGAGGGCACGTCCGAATACTCCGACTTCTTCATCGCGCCAGTGGACCAGGACTTCGAGGACTCGGCCCTGGCGCTGTCGGCGGATTTCGCGCCGACCGGGAACTGGACCTCACGGCTCATGCTCGGGCACGCGGTGGACGATCTCTACCAGAACCAGTCGACGGACTTCCTGGACACGAAGCGAAACACCATCGACTGGCAGAACGACTTCGAGATCGACGGCGACGACACCCTCACGGCCGGCTTCCTGTGGCAGAACGAGGAAGCGGACGCGATCTCCTTCGGCGCGCCCTATGGCTCCGACACGACGACAAGCCAGTTCTACGTGCAGAACCAGGCCGTGTTCGGCGCGCACCGCGTGCTTCTCGGCGCCGCGTACACCGACCACGAAACCTTCGGCGGCCACGGCACCTGGAATGCCGAGTACGGATTCAGTTTCGCCGGCGGTGCGCTCGTCACGCTCTCGGCCGGCACCGCGTTCCGCTCGCCCGACGCAACGGACCTCTACGGCTTTGGCGGCAATCCGGACCTGAAGCCCGAGCAGTCGACAAGCTATGAAGCCTCGTACCGGCAGGCGCTGGGTGAGCGGCAGTCGTTCTCGCTTACCGCATTTCGCAACGACATCGACGACCTGATCGACTTCTTCGTGATCGACCCCGACACCTTCGAGGGCGAGAACCGGAACATAGACAGGGCTCGCATCGACGGGCTCGAGGCCGCCTGGCACTACGACGGTGAGCGCTGGAGCGCCCGCGCGGCGGCGACCCTGCAGGATCCGCGCGACCGGACGACCGACGAGCGGCTGCTGCGCCGCGCACGCGAAAACTACACCGCCGCGGTCGCCCGCCGCTTCGGGGCGAGCGAAGTCGCTTTCGACGTCCTCTACGCGGGCGAACGGCGCGACTTCGGCTTTCCGGAGCAGACCGTGCTGCCGGCCTACTGGCTCGCGAACCTGTCGGCCCGGGTCGCCCTCGGGGAGCACTTTACTTTGCTGCTGCGAGCGGAGAACCTGTTCGACGAGGACTATGAGCTCGCAAGCGGGTTCAACACCATGGGCCAGAGCTTTTTCGGCGCCCTGCGCTACGAGTTCCGCTGAGGGATAACGTGGGCAACCGCCTTTCGAAGATCTATACGCGCACGGGGGATGACGGCACGACCGGGCTGGGCGACGGTAGCCGCGTCACCAAGGACGACCCGCGCGTCGAGGCCTACGGCTGCGTGGACGAATGCAACAGCGCGATCGGCGTGATCCTCGCCGTGCCCGGCATCCCCGCGGACGTCCGCGACCTCCTGACCGCCGTGCAGCACGAACTCTTTGACCTGGGCGGCGAGCTTTGCATCCCCGGCCACCGCGCGATCGAGGCCTCGCACGTCCTCGCGCTCGAGCAGGCGCTCGACCGCTTCAACGAACGCCTGCCGCCGCTCAAAGAATTCATCCTGCCGGGTGGCGGGCCCGCCGCCGCAGCATGTCACCTCGCGCGTGCGATCTGCCGCCGCTCGGAGCGGCGCGCCTGGACGCTCGCGCGCGTCGCGACGGTGGAGCCGGAGCCGCTCCAGTACCTCAACCGCCTGTCCGACCTGCTGTTCGTGCTCGCGCGCGTGCTCGCGCGCCACGAGAGCGGCAGCGAAGTCCTCTGGAAACACGTGCGCCGCGGCGCGGCGCCGAAGGACTAGGAAGCAGCCGGCTTCGCGCGCGCCTCGTCGAGGCGCGCACAAACGTCGGCGGCCCCTTCCGCGATGCGCGGACTGGGCCGGGCGAGCAGGTCCGCCGGCGCGCGATAGACATTCCCGCGCGCGACGGCCGCAAGCCCGGTGAACCGCGCCCAGAACGGCACGGGGTCGGCATCATCCACCGACAGGATGACTTCGGGCGCCCGCACCAGCACCGACTCAAGGTCCACCGGCAGCGCCTGCGCTTTCGCGTCTGCGAACACGTTGACGCCGCCGCAGAGCCCCAGGATTTCCGTGATGAGGTGCGGACCTCCAATCGTGAAGAGCGGCGCGCCGTCGATCTGCACGAAGACGCGAATTTGCGGCCGGCCGCCATACCGCTCACGCAGCGCCGCGATGCGCTGCCGGTAGTCGCGCGCTGCCGCGTTGGCCACCGCACTGGTGCCAGCCAGGGCTCCGAGCGTCTCGACGCCGGTCGCGATGTCATCGAGCTTCTCGGTCGGGATGCTGACGACCCGGATGCCGAGTCCCTGCAGGCGTTCGGCGACGCCCGCCGGCGTGCCGGTCTCCCAGATGACGGCGACGGTCGGCGCGAGCGCCACGATGCGCTCGTAGTCGAGGCGGAAGGCGTCGCCGATCTGCGGCAGCGCGCGCGCCGCCTCCGGGTAGTCGCTGAATGCGCTGACCGCCACCACCTGGTCCGCGGCGCCGGCGGCGAAGAGCATCTCGGTGAGGTTCGGGGCGACGCTCACGATGCGCTCGCGCGCGGCCGGCGCCTGCGGCTGCCCGCAGGCGGCGAGCGCGATTGCGAGCAGCAGTGCCAACCGCTTCAGGCGAGCACCTCGCGCCGGAACGCAGCGCCGCGCGCGCGGACCGCTCGCTCGAGCCGGCGCCAGTCGAAGGCCGGCCCCGGGTCGGACTTGCGCCCGGGCGCGATGTCGGCATGGCCGGCGATCCAACCCTCGGCCAGCGACGGATAGGCGCGCTGCAGCGCCGCGACCAGGTCCGCGAGCGCCTCGTACTGGCGATCGTCATAGGGCTCCTCGTCCGTGCCCTCGAGCTCGACGCCGATGGAAAAATCGTTGCAGGCGCTGCGCCCGCGCCACTCGGACGTTCCGGCATGCCAGGCGCGGAGGTCAAATGGCACGTACTGCGTGAGCGCGCCGTCGCGCGCGATCAGCACGTGCGAGGACACGCGCAGGTGCTGGATCGTCTCGAAATAGGGATCCGCGTCGGCAGGCAGCGTGTTCGTGAACAGCCGCTCGATCCACGGCCCGCCGAAACGGCCGGGCGGCAGGCTGATGCCGTGCACGACGATGAGTTCGGGATCCGGGTTTCCGGGGCGCGCGTCGCGGTTTGGCGATTCGACCGCGCGCGCGCCGGACAGCAGACCCATCGCGATCGAGAGGGCGGGCATGCCGAGAGCTTAGCCCGCGCCATCGGCCGCTTCCAATCGCATACACTCCGCCGCATGGGCGCGACTCCGTCGAACGCCGCGATCGCGGCGCGCGACCTTGCGGTGGTCTGGCATCCCTGCACGCAGATGCAGGACCACGAGCGCCTGCCGCTCGTGCCGATCGCGCGCGGCGAGGGCGCCTGGCTCTACGACTTCGAGGGCAAGTGCTACTTCGACGGCATCAGCTCCTGGTGGGTGAACATCTTCGGCCACGCGAACCCGCGCATCAGCGCCGCGGTCCGCGAGCAGGCGGGCCGGCTCGAACACGTGATGCTCGCCGGATTCACGCATGCCCCGGTCGTCGAGCTCTCCGAGTCGCTGGTAAAGATCGTGCCCGCCGGGCTCACGCGCTGCTTCTATGCCGACAACGGCTCCGCGGCCGTCGAGGTCGCGGTCAAGATGAGCTTCCATTACTGGCACAACCTCGGGAAGCCCCGGAAGCGGCGCTTCGTGACGCTCTCGAACAGCTATCACGGCGAGACGCTCGGCGCGCTCGCCGTCGGCGACGTCGAGCTCTACAAAAAGGTGTACCAGCCGCTGCTGATGGACGTGATCACGGTGCCCTCGCCCGATTGCCACGTGCGCGAGCCGGGAGACAGTTGGGAGGCGCACAGCCGTCGCATGTTTGCGCACATGGAGGCGACGCTCGCCGCCCAGGCCGATGAGATCGCGGCGGTGATCGTCGAGCCGCTGGTGCAGTGCGCCGGCAACATGCGCATGTACCACCCGGCCTACCTCTCGATGCTGCGCGAGGCCTGCGACCGCCACGGCGTGCTGCTGATCGCGGACGAGATCGCGGTCGGCTTCGGCCGGACCGGTACGCTCTTTGCCTGCGAGCAGGCCG
>DATBSX010000231.1:0-4251 GCA_036559565.1 Steroidobacteraceae bacterium
CTCGGCGAGCGCGCGCCAGCAGGCGGCGACCTCCGCCCACATCTCGCGCACGATGCAGGTGCTGCGCGAGATCAGCCAGCAGACCGCCGACAACACCAGCGCGACCTCGACCGCCATCGGCCGGCTCGCCGACATGTCGGCACAGCTGCGCAAGTCCGCCGCCGGGTTCCGACTGCCGCCCCAGCTGCCAGCCACGCCGGGCCGCAAGATCAAGGCCGCTCCGGCGCCTGCCGGGGCGGACAACGCGGAGACGCGGCGCGCGGCGAGCGGCGCGGGCTGAGCCAGAGTGGCCGGCTTCCCCTCGGTCAACGAGCAGGCACTGCACCTCGTCGCGCGCGAGCTGTCCGCGACGCTGAACGACGTGCGGATCGCGCTCGAGGCCGCGGCGGAGACGCCGGCCGACCGGACGAACCTCGCCAAGTCCGCCGAGCTCATGCGCGCCGCGCGCGGGGTGCTGCGCGTCGTCGAAGTCTACGGCGCGGCGCTCCTCGCCGAGGAGATGGAGCAGACCTCGCGCTGGCTCTCCACCAGCGAGACCGACGCGCGCCAGTTCGTGGACGGGCTCGACGCACTGATGCGCGCGAGCGTGCAGTTGCCAACCTATCTCGAGCGCGTGCTGGGCGGCGGGCGCGACCTTGCGCTCGTCCTGCTGCCGCTGCTCAATGACCTGCGCGCCGTGCGCGGCGCGCCGCTCCTGTCCGAGGGCACGCTGCTCTCGCTGAACCTCAGCTCGGAAAAATCGCCGGCCGCGCAGAGCGCGACGGCCACCGAGACGAGGCTGACCGTGGCGCAGTGGGCGCGGCGCCTCCGGCCGCGGTTCCAGGCGGGGCTGCTCGGCCTTATCCGCGGCGATGGCGAGGATCGCGGCCTCACCGCACTCGGCGATGTCGCGAACCGCATGGAATCGGTCGCGACTTCGGCGCCTCTATACCAGCTGTGGTGGGTCACAGGAGGTCTCGTCGATGCGCTGCGGGACGGCGGCCTCGAGGCGAGCGTCACCGTCAAGCGCCTGCTCGGCCATGCCGACCGCGAGCTGAAGCGCCTGTACGCGGAGGGCGAGCAGGCCTATTCGAATGCGCCGCCCATCGAACTGCTGAACAACCTGCTTTTCTACGTGGCGCGCGCGACGACACGCAGCGAGCGCATCGACGCGATCCGAAGCTCCTTCCGGCTCGGCGAGTTGCTTCCGATCGACGAATCCGTCGAGCAGGAGCGCGAGTCGCTGTCCGCCCCGTCGGTGCGCCTCATGCGCACGGTCGCCGCGGCCATCAAGGAGGACCTCGGCCGCGTCAAGGACGCGCTCGACCTCTACACGCGCAAGGGCGGCCCGCCGGAGGAGCTCGCGCCGCAGGTGGATCTCCTGAAGAAGATCGGCGACACGCTCGCGGTGCTCGGGCTCGGATCCGTGCGCGAGCAGGTGCAGGGAGAGCTGGCGCGGCTCGCCGACATCATCACGCGCCGGACGGCCGCCGAGCAGGACACCTTGATCGCGATCGCTGCGACGCTGATCGGCGTCGAGGACGGCCTGGACGACGCGCTCGTACGCCTCATCATGCCGCCGGGCGCGCCCGCGCCGGGCGCCGAGACCGATCCCGAATTCCGCCTTGTCACGGAAACGGTGCTGCGCGAGTGCATCGTCAATCTCGCGCGCATCAAGGAACTCCTCGGCCACGCGCTCGACCCGACCAGCGACCAGGCCGGCCTCGACGCCGCGCCGGCATTGGCGCGCGGCATCACGGCGGGCCTCCTGCTGCTCGGCCGCAACCGCGCGATGGAAGTGATGCGCCGCATCGGTGATCACGTTGCGTCGCTGCTCGGGCCCGGCAGCCTCTCGCGCAACGACGAGTACATCGACCGGCTGGCGGATGCGATCGTCGGCATCGAGTACTACATGGAGACGCTGCAGGCGGGCCGCGGTGACCCCTGGTACATGCTGGACAACGCCGAACGCTGCCTGCTGGCGCTCGATTCCATGCGCTCGGACTCTCCGGGCGCGCCGGCTCGCGCGCCGGCGCCGGCCGCGCCGCCTCCGCCCGCGCCGGTGCGCGACGCAACCGAGCGGCGACAGGCCGTGGATCCGGAACTCCTCACGCTCTTCATCGAGGAGGCGGGCGAGGAGATCGCGACCGTCGGCCGCCTGTTCCCGCTCTGGGCGGAGAATCCCGCGGACCGCGAGTCGCTGACGCGCGTGCGCCGCGCCTTCCACACGCTGAAGGGCAGCGGCCGCGTCGTCGGCGCGCGCCGCATCGGCGACTTTGCCTGGGCAGTCGAAAACCTCCTGAACCGCGTTATCGACGGCACGCTCGAGCGTTCGAGCGCCATGCTTGCGACGCTGCGCGAGGCGATTGCGCTCCTGCCGTCGCTCGTCGGCGAACTCGGGGGCACGTCGGAGGAAGTCGCGGGCCTGGCCGAGCTTGCGGCACGCATTGAATCGCACACCGCGGGCCAGGCGGCGCCCGCTGCAAAGGCATCGCCCGCTTCCGCATCGCCCGAGCCGACGCTCGTGCTCAAGGCGCTTGCGCCCGAGGTCGAGACCAAGCGCATGGAAGTGCTGCCCGAGCCGCCGCCGGAACCCGAATCGCCGGCGGACGACGCCTGGCGCGGCCGTCCCGCGTCCTACGCCGAAGGCGGCGACTCGTCGCTGCAGGAAATCTACCAGAAGGAGGTCCACAGCCACCTCGAGGTGATCCGCGCCTACCTGCGCCATGCCTGGCTCGCGGTCGGCACGCACACGGTGACCGAGGACCTCTATCGCGCCTGCCACACACTGCGCGGCGCGTCCCGTACTGCGGGCATCCGCCACAGCGTCCGTCTCGCGGAGCCATTGCACAAATGGCTGCGGCGCATGTTCGACCACGACGCGCCTTTCGACGAGGCGGGCCTCGCGGTGCTTGCCGATTGCGTCGTCGGCTTTGAAGACGTGCTCATGGCGGTGCACGAAGACACGGGCCATTTCACGAACCTTGACCGGCTGGTCAAGCGCATCGAGCAGCAGGACTCCGCACTCGAGCAGCGCCTGGCGGAAGAGCCGCCGCAATTTGCCGTGTCGCAGGACATCGCGGTTGCGCCGCCCGCGCCGCCGCCTGCACCGGCGCCGCCGCCGCCGGAGGCGCCGCCGCGTCTCTCGCTCGAGGCGCTGTTGCCCGGTCGCGGCGCCGGCGTTGCGCCCGAACGCGACGTGCACGGGCTGCTGCCGAAGGTGCCGGCCACGACCGGTATCGAGGGCAGGCCGCCTTACCTGGAATCCGCCGAGCCGCCGTCCGCATCCGCGGAGGCCGTGGAACCGGCGGCGGCCGCAGAGACGGAATCGCGCAGCGACGATTACGACCCGGAAGTCGCGTCGATCTTCAGCGAGGAGGCCACCGAGCTCCTGGAGTCCGCGGACTCGGCGATCTCCACGCTCAAGACGTCGCGCGGCGACCGCGAGCGCGTGACTGAGCTCAAGCGCGTATTGCACACGCTGAAGGGCGGCGCGCGCATGGCCGGCATCGCCGCGATGGGGGACCTCAGCCACGAGCTCGAGTCGCTCGTGATCCAGCTCGGCGACGAACCGGTCCCCCTCGACGACCGGATCCTCGAGGTCGTGCAGGCGAGCCTCGATGAGCTCGCGCGCATGCGCGATTACGTCGGCGCCGGCCGGCCGGTGGCGCCGGCGCGCGACCTGATCACGCGCATTCGCCTGGTCGCGAAGGGCGGGGCAGCGGCGGCGCCTGCCCCCGTGCAGCCCGCGCCGGTCAAGGCCGCACCCGCACCGCCGGCTGCGATCGAGGCCTCGCCAGTCGTGCGCGCGCCGGTCACGCCGGCACCTCCGCCCATGGCCGCGGCGCCAGGCGCCGAACCGGCGTTGACCTCGGCCGCATTGCCGGAAGCGGCCGCCGAAGATTCGGGCGAGCCGGCAGTGGAAACAGAGGAACGCGCGTCAAGTCTGGCGCCGGTTGCCGCGGGACCGCCGACTCGCGACGCCTTGGCCGATCGCGGCGAGATCGCACGCGTGGATGCGGACCTGCTCGACAACATGCTGAACGTCGCGGGCGAGGTGAGCATCTACCGCGCGCGCCTCGAGCAGCAGGTGTCGTCGATCGACTTCAACCTGGCGGAACTCGGCCGCGTCGTGCAGCGACTGAAGGACCAGCTGCGCAAGCTCGAGATCGAGACCGAGGCGCAGATCCTGCATCGGCACGTGGATTCCGGCACGCGCCGGGACGACTTCGATCCGCTCGAGCTCGACCGCTACTCGTCGATCCAGCAGTA
>DATBSX010000232.1:0-2070 GCA_036559565.1 Steroidobacteraceae bacterium
CGGCAGGACTACAAGCGTCATCCAGAGCAGCATGCGTGGCCACGGCCGCGGCGACATCAGGATTCCCCGACAAAAGTCTCGATGAGCCGCGCGACGGCGCGCGGCTCTTCATGATGCAGCATGTGCCCCGCGCCGGCCACCATTTCCACGCGAAGATCCCGGACCCGCGAACGGAAGGATTCGACACCGCCTTCCGGCGCGAGCCGCGCGAGCAGCTCCGATTCGGAACCGACGACGAGCAGGACGCGCGCCTCGATCCGGCGCCAGCAGGCTTCCATCTCCTCACGGCGATACAGGTAGGGATTCACGCGCCGGTGCGCAGGATCGGCGAGCAGGCGCACGCCACCGCCCGGCAGCGAGCGGCTCCAGCACTCCGCCACCCACGCGGCCCGCTCGGGCGTGATCCGCGGGTTTCGGTTCACGATGCGCGACGCGAGCTCGGCGACGTCGGCGTAATCGGCAAATTCGGCAGGCACGCGCAGTTCGTCGAGCCATTTCTCCAGGCGGGCGGGCGCCTGCGAGGCGTCAGTACGCGGCAGGCCGAAGCCCTCGAGATTCACGAGCGCGCGCACGCGCGACGGGCGCACGCCCGCGTAGATCATCGCGACGTTCGCGCCCATGCTGTGGCCGACGAGGCGCGCGGGTGCGCGCGGGCACAGCCGGTCGACGAGGTCGTCGAGGTCGGCGTAGTATTCAGGGAACCAGTAGCCGCCGGGATTTCGCGCGCTGCCGCCGAAACCACGCCAGTCCAGGGCGACCAGCGGAAGCGCGGGCGAAATCTCGTCCGCGACGAACTGGAAGCTCGCCGCGCAATCCGCATAGCCGTGCAGCACGATCACCGGATCGTCGGAATCCGGCCCCCAGGTCATCAGGTGGTGGTCGAGGCCACGGAGCGAGATCGTCCGGTGCCTGCCCGGGCGAGCGGGACGGTAGGGCATCGGATCAGCCAGGCGCCAGGCGGTGGACGAGCAGCTTGTCGATGCGCCGGCCGTCCATGTCCACGACTTCGAAGCGGAAGCTGCGCCAGCGGAAACTCTCGCCCGTCGTCGGCAGGTGGCCGAGCTGCGCGAGCACGAAGCCCGCGAGCGTCGTGTAGTCGTCGCCCGAGCGCATGTTGCCGCTGCCGAGCAGGCGCTCGACGTCGTCGATGGACATGCTGCCGTCAACCAGCCAGGAAGAATCGTCACGCGCAACTGCCACTGCAGGCTCTTCCTTGGCGGATTCCGGCAGCTCGCCGGCGATCGCCGTCAGGATGTCGGACGGCGTGACGACGCCCTCGATCGAGCCGTGCTCGTCCACGATCACGGCGAAGTGCATCTTCGATTCGCGGAAGAGATCCAGCAGCCGCAGGATCCGCGTCGACTCGTGCACGATGAGCGGCGCGTGCACGCGCGCGGCGAGCTCCCCGGCTTCCGGGTTGCCGAGCCATTCCGCCAGGTCGCCGGTCAGCACCACGCCGACCAGCTCATCCAGCTGTTCGCGGCAGACCGGGTAGCGCGAGTGCCCGCTGGTCCGCACGGCATTCCAGACCGTCTCGCGGCTGTCGGCCGCATCGAGCCAGACGACGTCGCCGCGCGGGATCATGATGCTGCGCACCGTGCGGTCCGTCAGCCGCAGCACGCCCTCGATCATCTGGTGCTCGGCCTTGTGGAAGATGCCGGCGTGCGTGCCTTCCGCGATCATCGAGCGGATCTCCTCCTCGCTCACCGCGCGATTGGTCGTCGTGCGGATGCCGAGGATGCGCGTGACGAGTTCGGTCGAGCCCTGCAGCACCCAGACGAAGGGCTTGCCGAAGAGCGCGAGCGCCTCCATCAGCGGCGCGAGCCGCGCGGCGATCAGCTCGGGATTGGTGAGCGCCCAGCGCTTCGGCACGAGCTCGCCGATCACGAGCGAGAGGAAGGTGACGCCGACGACGACGAGGCCGTAGGCCGTCGTGTCGAGCCAGGGCGCAACCGGCGCGAGGAATTCGAAGCGCGAGAGCCAGGCCGCGAGCGGCCCGGCGAAACGCGCGCCGGAATAGACGCCCGCGAGCACGCCGATCAGCGTGATGAAGAATTGCACCGTGGAGAG
>DATBSX010000233.1:0-4180 GCA_036559565.1 Steroidobacteraceae bacterium
AAGGCGTTCTGCCAGCCCTCAAGGGGCCATTTTGGGCGGGTTATGTTGCACCGCATGAACCTTGCCCGGCGCATGGGGGGCTGGTTATCCTGCCACGCGGCCAACTCGGGCTCGCGATACAAGATCTTAAACGCCCAGGTGATGAATGGCCCTCGTCCGGGACCTGCATTCGAATGCCGAGGCTTTCCTCGCCGCGCGCCCCGCGGTTCGGGTCGTGGATCTTTTGCTGCCGGATCTCAGTGGCGTGCTGCGCGGCAAGCGGGTGGACCGGGCTGACCTCGCCGGCGTGTACGAGCGCGGCATGTTCCTGCCTGGCTCGATGTTTGCGCTCGACGTCCTCGGTGGCACGATCCAGGCGACCGGCCTCGGGTTTGACGAGGGCGATGCCGACCGGGCCTGCGTCCCCGTCCCGGATTCCCTGTACCCCGCCCCGTGGATGGGCCCGACCGTCGCCCAGCTCCAGGTGCAGATGCTCGACCACGATGGCGGGCCGTTCTACGGCGACCCGAGGCACGTCCTCGACGCCGTGCTCGACCGCTATGCCGCGCGCGGCTGGAAGCCGGTCATCGCGATCGAACTCGAGTTCTACCTCGTCGATTGCGAGCGCACGCCGGAGGGCCACGCCCAGCCGCCGCGTTCGCGCTACACGGGACGTCGCGAGTTCCGGACCCAGGTCAACTCGATGACGGAACTCGAGTCCGTCTCGGACATCCTCGGCGAGATCAGCGCGACCTGCGAGTCGCAGGGCGTCCCGACGGGCGCCGCGCTTGCCGAATGCGGGCCGAGCCAGTGGGAAGTGAACCTCCGGCACGTCCAGGATGCGCGGCAGGCCTGCGACCAGGCGATCCGGTTCAAGCGCATCGTCAAGGGCGTCGCCCACCGGAACGGCGTGGAAGCGACGTTCATGGCGAAACCCTACGCCGAGGCGCCCGGCAGCGGCATGCACCTGCATGTCAGCGTCCTGGATCGCGACGGGAAGAACGTCTTTGCGTCAGACGACGAACTCGGCAACGACACGCTGAAGCAGGCCGCGGCCGGGCTGCTCGAGACGATGGGCGACGGGATGGCGATCTTCGCGCCGAACGCGAACAGCTACCGGCGACTGCGGCCCGAGCTCTATGTGCCGATGAACGCGACCTGGGGGTACAACAATCGCGGCGTCGCCGTGCGCGTGCCGGTCTCCGGCGCGAGCGACCGGCGCATCGAGCACCGCGTTTCCGGCGCGGACGCGAATCCCTACCTCGTCGCGGCTGCCGTGCTCGCGGGCATGCTCCACGGCATCGAGCGCAAGCTCGTGCCGCCTGCCCCGCTCGTCGGCAATGCGTACACACAGCGCCTCACGGCGCCCCGATTGCCGAGCGACTGGCCGACTGCGCTCACGCGTTTCGGCGCGAGCGAAGTCACGCGCGAATATCTCGGCGAGCGCTTCGTCATGCTCTTCGAACAGACGCGCCGCGGCGAGATGCAGGAATTCAACTCGAGCCTCACGGCGCTCGACTTCGCCTGGTACCTGGAGCAGGTATGAGCCTTCGCCCCGCTGACAGCTGGTATGAGGCGACGGCGCGCCGCGATGCGCCGCTGCCGGCGCTCGAGGGCGACATCGACGCGGATGTCTGCGTCGTCGGCGCGGGCCTCTCGGGCTGCTCGACGGCCATGCACCTGGCGCAGCGCGGTTACAAAGTCGTCGTGCTCGAGGCGGAGCGCATCGGCTACGGCGCCTCGGGCCGCTCCGGCGGCCAGATCATCCCGGGCTGGGCCGGCGGCATGGACAAGATCGCCGCTCAGCTCGGCAAGGCCGACGCGAAGCGCATCTGGGACTTCAGCCTCGAGGGCGTCGAGATGACGCGCGAGCTGATCGAGAAGAACCGGATCGACTGCGACCTCGCCTGGGGCCATATGCACGTCGGAATGAAGCCGCGGCAGCGCCAGGAACTCCTCGACATGCAGCGCGAGCAGGAAGGCGACTTCGGCTATCGCAAGCTGCGCTTCATGGAGCGCGAGGAAACCGAATCCTGGATCGCGAGCAAGCGCTACATTGCCGGGCTCCTGGACACCGGCGCAGGCCACCTGCATCCGCTGCGCTACACGATCGGCGTCGGCAAGGCCGCGATCGCGGCAGGCGCGCGCATTTTCGAGAAGAGCGAAGTCACGGGCATCCAGTACGGCCCGACGGTCACGGTGAAGACCGCGAAAGGCAGCGTGCGTGCGAAGTTCCTCGCGCTGTGTGCCAACGTCGGCCACGTGGACCTTTCCGAGCGGCTCGCGCGCAAGCTCATCGGCGTCGCCTCCTACATCGTCGCGACGAAGCCGCTCGGCGCCGAACGCGCAGCGGCGCTGCTCAGGGACAACATCGCGGTCGCCGACCTCAACTGGATCATCGACTACTACCGCCTCTCGGCCGACTACCGCCTGCTGTTCGGCGGTCGCGTCAGCTATTCGGGACTGGATCCGCTCGGCACGGCGCGCGCGACGCGGCTTCGCATGCTGAACGTCTTCCCGCAGCTCGCCGACCTGGAGGTTGACTACGCCTGGGGCGGGATGATCGACATCACGATGAGCCGCCTGCCGAATTTCGGGCGGCTCGAGCCCAACGTGTACTACTTGCAGGGTTATTCCGGGCACGGCATGGTCGCGACCACGATCGCGGGCAGGATCGCCGCCGAGGCGATTGCCGGACAGGCCGAGCGCTTCGACATCTTTGCGCGCCTCAAGCACCACGACTTCCCGGGCGGCAAGCTCTTCCGCCGCCCGACGCTCGTCATGGCGATGACCTGGTTCAGGCTACGGGACTTCCTGCCTTGAAGGCCGGGCGTCAGCGCTGACGCCGGAAGCGGGTATAGAACGACCCGATCCAGCCGATGATGAAGAGCGCAAAAATTCCCAGACCGACCATGAACTGCGCCTCGTCAAGGCGTTGCGGCATCGCCGCGTTGGCCTGCACGACCAGCCAGTGAATGAAGCAAGTAAAGACGATCATGGCGCCGGCAAGCCACCTCGTGCGTGATTCGACCGTTGCGAGCGAATCCTCGCGCCGCTCCGGCGCAAGCCAATAGTCCCTGTTGGGAATATTCAGGGCATGGGGCCACCTGCGCCCGACGAGCGCCGGGAGCAATGAGACAAACATCGGAACTACGGTCACGAAAACATACATGAAGGCGAGGTAGCCTTTGCGCGTCATAAAGGCGTTCGGAGTCCCGCCTGCGCCAAAATGCGCGGCTGGGAATTCTGGCAGGCCCGCACTCGTCATCGTTACAAAGACGAGCGCGGCTCCTGCCAGCACTGCAATCTGAAAGTACTTCCACATCAACGAGACTCTACTCCCAGGCGGGCTTGTTCGTCAGGCGGTTACAAGGCGCGCTCTTTTCGCGCGCGCGCAACGAGCGTCTTCGCGAGCGCGAGCTGGTCGGTGAAGTCGCCGTCGTCCGCTATCGTGACCAGGTACTTGCCGTCGATGAGGATCGCGGGAATGCTCGGCAGCTTCACGGCGCGGGAGAGATCGTCCGCGCGCGTTGTCTGAAGCTTGACGCTGAAGGAACGATAGGCGTTCTGGAACTGCATGCGGTCGATCCCCTGCGCCGCCACCCAATCCGTGATGCCAGCTTCATCCGTCATCGGCAGGTGCTGCCGGTGTATCGCCGCGAAAAACGCGTCGTCGATCCGTGACACGGCCTTCAGCGCCGAAAAGGCATAGAACGCCTGCGCCGCGGGTGCCCAGGCTTCATGGCCGATGGCAACTGCCGCGCGGTCAGTCTTGACGTCCTTGGGCAGGCCTTCTACCCACTCGGCATATGACTTGGCGAACCGATAGCAGTGTGGGCATTGGTACGAGAAAAATTCCGTGACGCCGATTTTCGACGCGTCGGCGGGCGGCACTGCCGGATTTACCAGGAAGTAGTCCTTCCCTTCGACCGGCTCGGCAGCCATGGCAGGCGCCAGCGGGAGTGCCAGGAAGGCGACGAGTGCGATGCGGGTGGTGATGTTCATCGTGCGTTCGACCGGCCGCTTGCGCCGCCGGTTCCCCAAGCCTGCCGTTCGAACCAGTTGTCACGATAGCAGCGCCGGCCGCGGATCACTTGCCAGGCGCTCGATGCGACATAGGCCGGCAGGAAAAGCGGGCCCCAGGTTTCGTATTGCCGGACGTGGGCGTGCTCGTGGTCGCGGGCAGCGTCGAGCGTCGCCT
>DATBSX010000234.1:0-3026 GCA_036559565.1 Steroidobacteraceae bacterium
CGTAGAACCGGCCGAAGGAACGCCCCGGGCTTTTTCTCAGCCCGATCGCGTGCAGGATCCGGCTCGCGACGAGGAGGATGCCGGCGCCGTGCAGCGCCGTCTCCGGGAGCCCGGTCAGCTCCGCAAGGACGAGCAGAATCACTGCGAATGGGACGTACTCGGCGAAGTTCGCCTGCACGCGGATGGCCTGCTGCAGGCCCTGCTCCGCGCCCGCCCCGAGACCCACGCGAAAGCGCCGGCGTGCGAGCACGACCTGAGCCGACAGCGCGATCAGGAGCAGGCCGAGGAGGCCCGCATAGAAAAAAGAGGCCGGCCCGCCGTTCACTTGAGGGATTCGAGGATGTGCTCGGCACTCGAGACCTTGAATTCGCCGGGCGCTTCCACGTGCACCTGTTTCACGACGCCGCCGTCGATCACGAGCGCGAAGCGCTGGCCGCGCATGCCCATGTCGAACTTCCGCGCATCGAGTTCGAGCCCGAGCGCACGCGTGTATTCGCCGTTGCCGTCGGCCGCCCTCACGATCGCGTCGCCGACGCCGGCAGACGTGCCCCAGGCATTCATGACAATGACATCGTTGACGGCGAGGCACACGATCTTCGCGACACCCTTGGCGCGCAGTTCCGCCGCCTTTTCGACGAAGCCGGGCAGGTGCTTCGCGCTGCAGGTCGGCGTGAAGGCGCCGGGTACCGAAAAGAGGACGACGCGGCCCTTGCCGAGGAGTTCGCCGGCATCCACGTTCGTCGGGCCGTCCGCGCCCATGACCTTCAGCTTGCCTTCGGGGATCTTGTCGCCTGCTTTGATCGTCATCGTTGCTTTCCTTCGATGTATGAATTCAGCCCGCCGCGCGGCGTGCGCCCGGGAAATCACCCGCCTTGACGAGGAGGCCCGGCACCGTGTGGCCGACGTACGGCTCGATCCAGCGCGCCGTGTCCATGGCGCGCACGAGGTCGATGCCCGTTTCGATGCCCATGCGCCCGAGCATGTAGACGAGGTCCTCGGTCGGGATATTACCCGTTGCCGCCGGCGCAAATGGACAGCCGCCGAGCCCGCCGAGGCTTGCGTCGAGCACGCGAGCGCCGGCCATGACCGCGGCGTAGGCGTTTGCGATGCCGGTATTGCGCGTGTTGTGGAAATGGCCGCGGAGCGCCATGCCCGGCACGGCCTCCGCAACGCGTCCGAAGATGTCGGTGACCTGACCCGGCACGCCGACGCCGATGGTGTCCGCGATCGCGATCTCGAAAGGCGCGCTCTCGGCGAGCTCGCGGGCAAGGTTCACGACCCGCTGCGCCGGCACCTCGCCCTCGAACGGGCAGCCAAAGGCAGCCGAAATAGTGACCTGCGCCCGGATCCCGGCGTCGCGGGCCGCTGCTGCGATCTCACGCCAGATGCCGACGGATTCCGCGCTCGTGACGCCCTGGTTCCTGCGGTTGAACTCGTCGGTCGTGAACACGACCATCCCGATCTCGCGGCAGCCCGCCGCTGCGGCACGGTCAAATCCCGCGCGATTCAACACGAGCCCGACGTACGTGACGTCGTCGCGAGGCGGGAGCGCTTTCAGGATCGCCTCGGCATCCGCCATCTGCGGCACGCGCCGCGGGCTCACGAAACTCGCAACCTCGATGCGCCGGATGCCGGCATCCACGGCGCGGCGGATGAACTCGATCTTGACGTCCGTCGGAACGGAAGCGGCTTCGTTCTGCAGGCCGTCGCGCGGCCCGACTTCGACGATCGCGATGTTGCGCGGGTTCGCCATGCCGAGGATTGTATACGCAAAGGGCCGCGGCGATTTCGCGCCGTGGCCCTTGTAGCTGAGCTCTCGCGCAGCGGCGGTTCAGGTCAGGCTGGACCAGAGCTCCGCGATTCCCTTGGACTTGCCGCCGTTCGCGGCCGCCGCAGCCGCGAAGGCTTTCTTCGCGTCGGCTGGCTTCTTGCTGTTCGCGAGCGAGATCCCGAGCAGCATGTTGGCTTCGTCTTCACGCTTCAGGTTCTTCTCGGCGATCGCGCGCTGCGCCGCCTCGGCCGCCTTGGGATAATTCTTGACCGTGAAGTAGGCCGTCGCAAGCTTCGCCTCAGGCTCGCCGGTCTTGGTCGCCAGCGCTTCCTTCTCCTGCTGCGGCAGCATCGTCTTGACCCGCTCCAGCTGCGATTTTGCGTCCGCGAGAATGCGGTTGTTGCGGTCGTCCTTCTTGATCGCGCCGGCCGCCATGCCCTTCTCGAGCATCGCGACCGCCTCGCCCGGACTCGAGAGGTCGAGAGCCGCCTCGGCATACTTCGTGTAGTGCTCGTTCGACAGGACGTTCTTCGCCGCGCCGAGGCGATAGACATTGACCATCACGACCGGATCTTTCACGGACGAGACTTCGTAGGCGCTCGCGAGCTGCTTGAACGTGCTCGCCTTCGGCGCGACCGCCATGAGGCGGTGCAGCACCTGCACCCGCTTGGCGTCGTTCTTGGTCTCGAAATATGCCGAGTTCAGCATCTCGAGCAGCGCGGCATTCTTGCCGCCGCGGCCGGCCTTGTCGTTGGCCGCAATCGCCTTCTCGAGCGTGCCCGTTGCCCTGCCGTAGTCCTTGAGCTGCATCTGGCAGGTCGCGAGCAACGTCAGGTCATCGGCCGTCAGGGCGCCCTGCGCCGCCAGCTTGTCGAAGGTGGCCGCCGCGCCGCGGTAGTCCCGCAGCGAATACTGGGAAGTCGCCTTGAGGCGGAGCTTACGCGTCAGGTCGGCACCTGTGACGCGGCCCGTCTCCAGGCGCTCGTCCACCGTCGCGATGACGAGCTTGTAATCCTTCGCGCCGCTCGCGGCCCAGATCATGAGCTCGTTGATGCCCTGCTCTTCCTGCGGCGACAACGGCGCCTTCGCCTTGGCTTCCCTCAGCAGGCGGATCGCCTCGCTGTAATTGCCCTTCTGGCCGGCTGCCTGGGCTTCCTTCGCCTTTTCGGCGAGCTCCTTGCGCCAGCCACCTTGCGACTGCGCGGAAGCGTCGCCCGGGAGCGCCACGAGCACGAGGCCCGCCGCCGACAGAGAG
>DATBSX010000235.1:0-9941 GCA_036559565.1 Steroidobacteraceae bacterium
ATCTCGCTGTCGAAGTGGCCGATGTTGCAGACGATCGCCTGGTGCTTCATCCGGCGCATGTGGTCGTGGTTGATCACGTTCACGTTGCCGGTCGCGGATACGAAGATGTCCGCCTTGTCGCAGGCCTCGTCCATCGTCACGACGCGGTAGCCCTCCATCGCCGCCTGCAGCGCGCAGATCGGGTCGATCTCGGTGACCCATACCGTCGCGCCGAGGCCGCGCAGCGATTGCGCGCAGCCCTTGCCGACGTCGCCGTAGCCGGCGACGAGCGTGATCTTGCCGGCGATCATGACGTCGGTCGCGCGCTTGATGCCGTCCACCAGCGACTCGCGGCAGCCGTAGAGGTTGTCGAATTTCGACTTCGTGACCGAGTCGTTCACGTTGATGGCCGGGAATGGCAGCTTGCCTTCCGCGGCCATGCGGTAGAGCCGCTTGACGCCCGTCGTCGTCTCCTCGGTGACGCCCCGGATCTCGGCGAGGCGCGTCGAGTACCAGCCCGGCTGCGCCTCGAGCCTCTTCCGGATCGAGGCATAGAGCGCAGTCTCTTCCTCATTCGTGGGTCTCGCGATGACGGACGGGTCCTTCTCGGCCTGGCTGCCGAGGATCAGGAGGAGCGTCGCGTCGCCGCCGTCGTCGAGGATCATGTTGGCGTGCTTGCCGGAAGGCCACTCGAAGATGCGATGCGCGAAGTCCCAGTACTCCTCGAGCGTCTCGCCCTTGTGCGCGAAGACCGGGATGCCCGCGGCCGCGATCGCGGCCGCCGCGTGGTCCTGAGTCGAGAAGATGTTGCAGGACGCCCAGCGTATGTCGGCGCCAAGCGCGGCGAGCGACTCGATCAGCACCGCGGTCTGGATCGTCATGTGCAGCGAGCCCGCGATGCGGGCGCCGGCGAGCGGCTTGCTACGCCCGAATTCGGCGCGCACCGACATCAGGCCCGGCATTTCGGTCTCGGCGATAGCGATCTCGCGGCGGCCGAAATCGGCCTGGCCGATGTCGGCGACGCGGTAGTCCTTGAACTGGGTGTTGATCACGGCATTCATGGTCATCTCTCTCCTTTGCGAGCGAGAGCGCCGTTGCGTATCGCGAGCTTCGAGCCTGGCAGGCGAGGGCCTGTTGCAACGCTCCTCGAAGTCCGCGGGGGAATGTCCCCTGCTAGAGGCCCGCGGCCTTCTTCAAGGCCTCGGCCCGGTCGGTGCGCTCCCAGCTGAAGGCCGTGAACCGGGCCTTGCGCCGGGCGCCTCCGCCCGAATCATCCTGCCAATCGTAATCCATCTCGACCGGTTCGCGCCCGAAATGCCCGTAGGACGCCGTCCGGCTGTACATCGGATGGATCAGGTCGAGCATCTTGATGATGCCAAAAGGGCGGAGGTCGAAGTGGGCCTCGACCAGCTTTTCGAGACGCGCGTCCGGAATCCGGCCGGTCCCGAAGGTGTGCACCGAAATCGAGGTGGGCCGCGCGACGCCGATCGCGTAGGACACCTGGATTTCGCAGCGGCTGGCAAGCCCCGCCGCGACCAGGTTCTTCGCGACATAGCGCGCGGCGTAGGCCGCCGAGCGATCCACTTTCGACGGGTCCTTGCCCGAAAACGCGCCACCGCCGTGGCGGGCCATGCCGCCGTAGGTATCCACGATGATCTTGCGGCCGGTGAGGCCGCAGTCGCCGACCGGCCCGCCGATCACGAACCGACCGGTCGGGTTGATGTGGTACTTCGTGCGCTTGCCGAGCCAGCGTGCGGGCAGCACGGGCTTGATGATTTCCTCCATCACCGCCTCGCGCAGGTCCTTCTGCCGGATTTCCGGCGCGTGCTGCGTCGAGAGCACGACGGCCTCGATGCCAACCGGCTTGTCGCCCTCGTAGGCAAAGGTCAGCTGGCTCTTCGCGTCCGGACGCAGCCACGGGAGTTTCGGATTCTTGCCCTTGCGGACACTGGACTGACGCTCGACGAGCTTGTGCGCAAAGTGAATCGGCGCCGGCATGAAAGCGGCGGTCTCGTCGGTCGCATACCCGAACATCAGGCCCTGGTCGCCCGCGCCCTGGTTCTCCGGGTCCGCGCGGTCCACGCCCTGGGCGATGTCGACGGACTGCTTGCCGATGATGTTGACGATGCCGCAGGTCTTGCCGTCGAAGCCGACCTCGGACGACGTGTAGCCGATGTCGCAGATGACGCCGCGGACGAGCGCCTCGAGGTCGACCCAGGCGCGGGTCGTGACTTCGCCGGCGACGATGGCGACGCCCGTCTTGACGAGCGTTTCGCAGGCGACGCGCGCCTTCGGGTCGCGCGCGAGGAGGGCGTCCAGCACCGCGTCCGAGATCTGGTCGGCGACCTTGTCTGGATGCCCTTCGGAGACGGACTCGGATGTGAATAAAAAGTCGCCGGACATTCCAAAAATTATACGCCATCGGCGACAATGCCGGTTTACCGCCGGAGCGTGTGAATGCCCAGCCGCCGCGAACTCGCCAATGCCATCCGGGCCCTCAGCATGGACGCCGTACAGCGCGCCAATTCCGGGCACCCGGGCATGCCGATGGGCATGGCGGACATCGCCGAGGTTCTTTGGCGCGACTTCCTGAAGTACAACCCGGGCAACCCGCATTGGGCCGACCGCGATCGCTTCGTACTCTCGAACGGGCATGGCTCGATGCTGCTCTATTCCGTACTGCACCTGACCGGCTACCCGCTCGGCATCGACGAACTCAGGAATTTCCGCCAGCTCGGCTCGCGGACCGCGGGCCATCCGGAGCACGAGATCGAAATCGGCATCGAGACGACGACCGGGCCGCTCGGACAGGGCCTCGCCAATGCGGTCGGCATGGCGCTCGCGGAAAAGAAGCTCGCCGCGGCCTTCAACCGGCCCGGGCACGAGATCGTCGACCACCACACCTGGGTGTTCCTCGGCGATGGCTGCCTGATGGAAGGCATTTCGCACGAGGCCTGTGCGCTCGCCGGCACCTGGGGCCTCGGCAAGCTGATCTGCTTCTACGACGACAACGGCATCTCGATCGACGGCGAGGTCGCCGGCTGGTTCACCGACGACACGCCGAAGCGCTTCGAGGCGTACGGCTGGCAGGTGATCCGCGCGGTGGACGGGCACGACCCGGAGGCCGTCGCGCGCGCGATCCGCCGCGCGAAGCGCGAGCGCGGCAAGCCGACGCTCATCTGCTGCAAGACGATGATCGGCTTTGGCGCGCCGAACAAGCAGGGCAAGGAGGAATGCCACGGCGCGGCGCTCGGCGCCGAGGAAGTCGCGCTTGCGCGCAAGACGCTCGGGTGGCCGCACGAGCCATTCGTCATTCCGGAAGAAATCCGCGCGGGCTGGGACGCGCGCGCCGCGGGCAAGCGCGCGGAGAGTCGCTGGCGCCGCAAGTTCAAGGCTTATGAGTCTGCGCACCCGGAGCTTGCGGCCGAGTTCCAGAGGCGAATGGACGCCGCCTTGCCGCCCGCGTTCGAGGGATGGATCGGGGAAGGCGCCGCCGCGGCGCAGGCGGCGGCGCAGCCGGTCGCGACGCGCCAGAGCTCGCAGGCGGTCCTGAATGCGCTCGGCCCGAAGCTGCCGGAGCTGCTCGGCGGGTCCGCGGACCTCACCGGCTCGAACAACACGCGCATCAAGGGTGCGGCGGCTTATTCAGCCGCGGCGCCCGCCGGCGAGTACCTGCACTACGGCGTGCGCGAGTTCGGGATGGGCGCGATCATGAATGGCGTCGTGCTGCACGGCGGCTATGTCCCGTTCGGCGGCACCTTTCTCGTGTTCTCGGACTACGCGCGAAGCTCGCTGCGCATGGCTTCGATCATCGAGGCGGGCAGCATCTTCGTGCTGACGCACGACTCGATTGGCCTCGGTGAGGACGGGCCGACGCACCAGCCGGTCGAGCACGTCGCGTCGCTGCGCATGATTCCGCGCATGGAACTTTGGCGGCCCTGCGACACGGCGGAGACCTGGCACGCCTGGGGCGCCGCGATCCGGCGCCGCAGGGCGCCGACGATTCTCGCGCTGACGCGGCAGTCACTGCCGCAGCAGCCGCGCGACGCCGCCCAGCTCGCGGCGGTCGCGCGCGGCGGCTACGTGCTGGTGGACGGCGACGGCCGCCCCGACTGCATTCTGATCGCGACAGGTTCGGAGGTGGCGCTCGCCGTCGAGGCCGCGCGCACGCTGTCGGAACGCGGGCGGCGCGTCCGCGTCGTATCCATGCCCTGCACCAGCGTGTTCGATGTGCAGGACGCTGCCTGGCGCAACCAGGTGCTGCCGCCGGACGTCACGGCCCGGCTCGCGATCGAGGCCGGCGTGCCCGAGGGATGGTGGCGCTACGTCGGCCCGCGCGGCCGCGTCATCGGCATGACGAGTTTCGGCGCGTCCGCGCCGGCCAAGGATTTGTTCAGGCATTTTGGTTTTACGTCCGCTGCCGTTGTCGAGGCCGCGGAGTCATTGCTAAACGGAGAGTAGAGACCATGGCGATCAAGGTAGGCATCAACGGGTACGGCCGCATCGGAAGGAACATCCTGCGGGCCCTGTACGAATCGAAGCGCACGGGCGAGATCAGCATCGTCGCGATCAACGACCTCGGCGACGCGAACACCAACGCGCACCTGACGCGCCATGACACCGCCCACGGCCCGTTCCCCGGCAAGGTCGCGGTGGACGGCAACTCCATGATCGTGAATGGCGACCGGATCCGGGTGGTTGCGGAGCGCGACCCGTCGAAACTGCCCTGGGGCGAGCTCGGCGCCGATATCGTGCTCGAGTGCACGGGGCTTTTCGCCAGCAAGGAGAAGGCATCGAAGCATCTCGCGGCAGGGGCGAAGAAAGTCGTCATCTCGGCGCCCGCCGACGGCGTGGACGCGACGATCGTCTACGGCGTGAATCACCAGACGCTGCGCAAGGACATGACGGTGATCTCGAATGCGTCCTGCACCACGAACTGCCTTGCGCCGCTCGTGAAGCCGTTGCACGACGGCCTCGGCGTCGTGGCCGGCATCATGACGACCGTGCATGCGTACACGAACGACCAGGTGCTGACGGACGTCTATCACTCGGACCTCCGCCGCGCGCGCTCGGCGACGATGTCGATGATCCCCACCAAGACCGGCGCCGCGGCGTCGGTAGGCCTCGTCCTGCCGGAACTGAAGGGAAAGCTGGACGGATTCTCGGTCCGCGTGCCGACGATCAACGTCTCGTTCGTCGATCTCACGTTCACCGCAAGCCGCGCGACGACCGCCGAGGAGGTCAACGGCCTGCTGCGCAAGGCCTCCGAGGGTTCACTGAAGGGCATCCTCAATTACACCGAGGAGCCGCTGGTCTCGGTCGATTTCAACCACAACCCGGCGTCCGGCACCGTGGACGCGCAGCTCACGAAGGTCCTCGGCGGCAACCTCGTGAAAGTCTGCTCCTGGTACGACAACGAGTGGGGCTTCTCGAACCGGATGCTCGACACGACGCTCGCCTGGTCGCGCGCGGGCTGACCGGCGCCGATGAAGGCGATCCGGATGGCGGACCTCGCGCTCGCGGGCAAGCGCGTGCTGATCCGCGAGGACTTCAATGTCCCGATCGCCGATGGCAAGGTCACGAGCGATGCGCGCCTGCGCGCGGCGATCCCGACGCTCCGGCTTGCGCTCGACGCGGGTGCGCGCGTCATCCTGATGTCCCATCTCGGCCGGCCGAAGGAAGGCGAGCGCGATCCTGCGCTCTCGCTCGCGCCGGTCGCAAAAGCGCTCGCGGGCCTGCTCGGCAGGCCCGTCCGGTTCCATGCCGACGGACTCGAGGGCGTTGCCGCGGAGCCGGGTGAGGCCGTCCTGCTCGAGAACGTCCGCTTCCTGAAAGGCGAGAAGAAGGACGACCCGGCGCTGGCGCAGCGCATGGCGGCGCTGTGCGACATCTTCGTCATGGATGCCTTCGGCACGGCGCACCGCGCGGAGGCCAGCACGCACGGTGTCGCACTCGCGGCGCCCATCGCCTGCGCGGGACCGCTGCTCGCGGGCGAGCTCGACGCGCTCGAGCGCGCGCTCGAGAAGCCGAAGCGGCCGCTGGTGGCGGTCGTCGGGGGTTCCAAGGTTTCGACCAAACTCGAGGTCCTCGACAGCCTCATTGCCCGCGTGGACCAGCTGGTGGTGGGGGGCGGAATCGCGAACACCTTCCTCGCGGCGACCGGCGTCGCCGTCGGCAAGTCGCTGCACGAAGCCGACATGATCGACGTGGCGAAGCGCCTCCTCGCGCAGGCGAAGGCGCGCGGCGTCGGCATCCCGATCCCGACCGACGTCGTCGTCGCGCGTGAGTTCGCAGCGACTGCAAGAGGCGAGGTCCGCTCGGCGAATAAGGTCGGCGCCGACGAGATGATCCTCGACATCGGGCCTGAGACCGCGAAGGTAGTGGCCGGCATCGTCGCAAAGGCGGGTACGATCATCTGGAACGGGCCGCTCGGCGTGTTCGAGTTCGAGGCGTTCGGGGCGGGCACGCGCTCGCTTGCCGAGGCGATTGCCGCGAGCCCGGCGTTCTCGATCGCGGGCGGCGGAGACACGCTCGCGGCGATCGACAAGTACGGAATCGCGGACCGCATGTCCTATATTTCGACCGGCGGCGGCGCTTTCCTCGAGTTCGTCGAGGGCAAGACGCTGCCCGCGGTCGCCGCGCTCGAGCGGCGCGCTGCCGGCCGGTAGCGGGCGGGAACCAGGGGAACGCAGATGGCAAGACGCACCAAGATCGTCGCGACGCTCGGTCCTGCAACCGATCCGCCGGCGGCGCTCGCAGACCTCATCGCGGCAGGCGTCGACCTGGTCCGCGTCAATTTCTCGCACGGCAGCTTCGACGACCACGCGCGCCGGATCGAGGGTACGCGCGCGGCGGCAGCCAGGGCCGGCCGCGTCGTCGGCATCCTCGGCGACCTGCGCGGCCCGAAGGTGCGCATCGAGCGCTTCGCGGGCGGACGCGCGGTGCTGGTCGAGGGCGAGCGCTTCACGCTCGACCCGAAGTTCGACCCCGCAAACGGCACGGACCGTATCGTGGGCGTCGCCTATGAGTCATTGCCGCGCGACGTGCGCCCCGGCGACACGCTGCTCTTGAACGACGGGCTCATCTCGCTCGAGGTCACGGCCGTCGAAGGCACGCAGGTGCACACGCGCATCCTGACCGGCGGCGAGCTGACCGACATGAAAGGGCTCAACAAGCTGGGCGGCGGGCTTTCCGCGGGCGCACTGACGGACAAGGACCGCGAGGATATCCGGATGGCGGCCGAGCTCGGCGTCGACTACCTCGCGGTCTCCTTCGTGCGCGACCGCGCCGACATCACCGAGGCCTGGGACCTGCTGCGCGCGGCCAAGGGTGAAGGGCGCATCGTCGCGAAGATCGAGCGGCGCGAGGCGATCGAGAACCTGGAGCCGATCATCGAGTCCACTTCCGCCGTGATGGTCGCCCGCGGCGACCTCGGTGTCGAGGTCGGCTACGCGGAGCTCATCGGGCTGCAGAAGCACATCATCGCGCTCGCGCGCGCCAAGAGCCGCCTCGTGATCACGGCGACGCAGATGATGGAGTCCATGATCCACGCGCCGGTGCCGACGCGGGCCGAAGTGTCGGACGTCGCGAACGCGGTGATGGACGACACCGACGCGGTCATGCTGTCGGCCGAGACGGCGGTCGGCCGCCATCCCGGCCGCGTCGTCCGCGCGATGGCGCAGGTGATCGAGGGCGCGGAGAAGTGGCAGCACTCGAACCGGCCGGACCTGCGCATCGACGGGGAGTTCACCCGCACCGACGAGGCGATCGCCGCCGCCGTGATGTACACCGCGAACCACCTCGACGTGCGCGCGATCGTCGCCCTGACCGAGTCCGGCTCGACGGCCCTCTGGATGTCGCGCATGCGTTCGGACATCCCGATCTACGCCTTCACCCGCCACGCCGGGACGCAGCGGCGGGTGACGCTCTACCGCGGAGTTTACCCGGTGGACTTTGACGTCACGAACCCGCGGCCGGAGCAGATGTACGCCGCCATCTTCGAACGCATGATGAAGGACGGGCTCGCCGCCGAAGGCGACCTCATCATCGTCACGAAAGGCGAGTTGTCCGGCGTATCGGGCGGCACCAATTCGATGAAGATCGTCAAGGTCCAGCGCCAGCCCGCATGACGCGCACCGCGCGCCGGCTTCTCGCTTACGGCATCGGGATTCCCGTTGCGCTCGTGCTCATCGCCTCGGCCGCAGGCTGGATCCTGCTGCGCGCGAGCCTGCCGCGCATCGAAGGTGAAGCGACGCTCGCCGGGCTCTCGTCGCCGGTGACGATCGAGCGGGATGCGGCGGGCATTCCGACGATCCGCGGCGAATCGCGGATCGACGTCGCGCGCGCGACTGGCTACGCCCATGCGCAGGACCGGCTGTTCCAGATGGATCTGCTGCGCCGCACCGGCGCGGGCGAGCTCGCAGGGCTCCTGGGCGCGGGCCTGCTCGACGCCGACCGCCACATCCGGCCGCACCAGTTCCGCCGCCGCGCCGAAGAATCGCTCGCCGCGCTCGATGCGCCTGATCGCGCGCTCTTCGAAGCCTACGCGGAGGGCGTCAACGCCGCGATCGCGTCGCTCGGTGCGCGTCCGTTCGAGTACCTGATGCTGCGCGCGACGCCCGCACCCTGGCGCCCCGAGGATTCGCTCCTCGTCGTCTATGCGATGTGGATCGACCTGCAGGGACTCGACGATCGCGATGAGCAGCGCCGCGGCCGGCTGGCGGCCGTGCTGCCGGAGCCGGCGTACCGCTTCATCGTCGAGCCGGATGCGGCGAGCGAGGCCGCGCTCGACGGCAGCGTGCTGCCGGAAATGCCGCTGCCGACGCCGGGGGAATACGACCTGCGCAAGCTCGACCGCGCGCTCTTCGAGCGGCTCCTGGGCAAGCCGGCGACGCGCCGCAGCGCCGCACTCGGCGAACACGAACGCGAGTCCGCGGTGGGCAGCAACAACTGGGCGGTTGCAGGCAGACGCGCGAAAGACGGCGGCGCGCTCGTCGCAAACGACATGCACCTCGGCCTCAACGTGCCGAACATCTGGTATCGCGCGCGGCTCGTCGTCGCGGCGGCCGGCCTTGACGTGACCGGCGTGAGCCTGCCGGGCGTGCCGGCGATCGTCGCCGGCAGCAATCGGCACGTCGCCTGGGGATTCACGAACAGCTACGGAGATTTCCAGGATCTCGTGCGGCTCGAGCGCGGACCCACGGACGACACCTACCTCGCGCCGGGTGGCCCGCGTCCGTTCGAGCGGGAAACGGAGCCGCTCGAGGTCGCGAACGGCAAGTCGGAGTCGCTCGTCGTCAAGAAGACGATCTGGGGCCCGGTGATCGGCGACGACGGCGAAGGCCACGCGCTTGCGCTCGCCTGGACCGCGCACCGGCCCGGTGCGACGGACATGTCGGTGATGCACATGGAACGCGCGCGGAATCTTGACGAGGCCGCGGCCATCATCGGCGGTGCCGGGATGCCCGGGCAGAACGTGATGATCGCGGACACGGCGGGCCGGATCGCCTGGGTGCTCTCGGGGCGGCTGCCCCGGCGGACCGGCATCGATCCGTCGCGGCCCTCGGACTGGAGCGCCGATGGGGCGGGCTGGGACGGCTGGGTGCCGCAGGCCGAGTCGCCGCGCCTGCTCGATCCGCCGCAGGGCTACGCCTGGAGTGCAAACGCGCGCGTCGTGGGCGGCGAGGCCTACGCGCGCATCGGCGACGGAGACTATGCGCCGGCGGCGCGCGCGCGCCAGATCCGCGACCGCCTCGCGTCGCTGCCGAGCGCGACGCCCGCGGACATGCTCGCGATCCAGCTAGACGACCGCGCCGAATTCGCGGCGCACTGGCAGCCGATCCTCGAGCAGGCGCTGCGCCGCGCGGGAGATGCCGAGGCCGCGCGACTCGTCGCAGGCTGGAGCGGGCATGCGGCCGTCGACGACGCGGGATACCGCCTCGTGCGTGAATTCGAGCGCAACG
>DATBSX010000236.1:0-5319 GCA_036559565.1 Steroidobacteraceae bacterium
TCGAGGAAATGAGCCTCGAAGATGCCGAACGGGCGCTGATCCGATCGGCGATCAAGAGGAATGGCGGCAGCGTGCCGGCGGCCGCGGACGCGCTCGGGCTTTCCCGCAGTGCCATGTACCGGCGGCTGGAGAAGCTTGGATTGAAGCCTGACGAGCTGTAAGGCGCGGTGGCGCGCGGCGCCCGCAGTATTTCGCAAGCGCGTAGACTTCGCGGCTGTGGCGGAAGAAGCCGAGCCGCGAAAGCCCCTGAGATCCCGCCCGGTCATGCGCCGGCGCGGCCTGCCGTTCCAGGCGCGCATCGTGCTGCTCACGCTTGCGGGCGGATTACCCGCGCTGCTCACTGCATTCCTGCTGCTGCGCGATGCGCCGATCGCAGATTCGGTGCATCGACTCATCATCGTTCTGCTGATCGGCGCCTGGGTCGGGTTTGCAATCGCGGTGCACAGTGCGACCGTCGAGCCGCTGCGCTCGATCGCGAACCTGCTCGAGGCTTTGCGCGGCGGCGACTACGCGATCCGCGGCCGTCACGGGCGCAAGGGCGACGCGCTGGGCGACATCGTGCTCGAGTCGAACCGGCTCGGCGCGACGCTGCGCTCGCAGCGGTTCGAAGCCCTGGAGGCGAACGCACTCCTCAACAAGGTGCTGGCGGAGATCGACGTCGCCGTGTTCGCTTTCGACGGCGACGAACGGCTGCGCCTCGTGAACCGCGCTGCGGGCGAGCTGCTGCGGCGGCATCCGGATGCACTGATCGGTCTCGCGGCGTCGGAGATCGGCTTTGAGGGCCTGATCGACGGGCCGCGGGTCACGAACGAGGCGCACACTTTCCCGGGCCGCGCCGGCCGATGGCAGATCATGCGCGAGGTGTTCCACGAGGCGGGCCGGTCGTTCCGCCTGCTCGTCATCACGGACCTGAGCCAGGCGCTGCGCGACGAGGAGCGCCGCGCGTGGCGGCGACTGATCCGCGTGATCTGGCACGAGCTCAACAATTCGCTCGCGCCGATCAAGTCGGTGATCGAAACGAGCCGCGATGCGCTGGCGGCCGGGTCGCCGGACAAGGCGGAGCGCGAGGAGCTTGCGCACAACCTCGCGCTCGTCGCCGAACGCGCGGAGTCGCTGCGCCGGTTCCTGTCGCGCTACAGCGAGCTCGCGCGGATGCCGGAGCCGACGATCGCGGAGTGCAATGCGGCGGCGCTGCTCCGGCAGGTCGCCGCGGTCCAGACGCCGGGCCGGGTGCAGTTCGCGGCGGCGGACGGCCTGAACCTGCGCGCCGACGCCGACCAGTTGCAGCAGGCCCTGATCAACCTGGTGCGAAACGCCGTGGAGGCGACGCCGCCTGGCGGTGCTCCGGTGGAGCTGCGCGCCTTGCGCGGCAAGGACAGCGTCGTGTTCGAGGTCGAGGACAGCGGCCCGGGCGTCGCCAATCCCGACAACCTCTTTGTGCCGTTCTTTACGACCAAGCCCGGCGGCAGCGGCATCGGCCTCGTGCTCGCGCGGCAGGTCGCCGAGGCCCACGGCGGCACGCTGTCGCTGCGCAACCGCGAAGGCACGACTGGCTGCCTCGCCCGCCTCGTCATCCCTACTTAACGATAACGGAGGGGACAGTCCCCTTCATTTTTGCCAGTTCCACGCCATCACGACACGCGCCGAAATGAAAAAAATGAAGGGGACTGTCCCCTCCGTTAGACTCTCGGCATGAGTGACAAGAAGCGCGGGCTGGGACGCGGGCTCGAGGCGCTGCTGGGCGAAGCCAAGCCGCGGCTGGAGCCGGGCACGCCGGCTGCGCGCGAGCAGCTCCTCCACATCCCCGTCGATCTCCTGGCCCGCGGCAAGTACCAGCCGCGCGTCGACATGCGCGAGGAATCGCTCGCCGACCTCGCGGATTCCATCAAGGCCCAGGGAGTCATCCAGCCGATCGTCGTGCGCCCGGTCGGCGCGCCGACCCCCGGCCAGCCGCAACGCTACGAGATCGTCGCCGGCGAGCGCCGCTGGCGCGCCGCGCAGATGGCGGGGCTGCACGACATCCCGGCGGTGCTGCGCCGCATCGACGACGAGCATGCCGTTGCGCTCGCCCTCATCGAGAACATCCAGCGCGAGGACCTGAACCCGCTCGAGGAAGCGCTCGCGCTCTCGCGGCTGATCACGGAATTCGAGCTGACCCACCAGCAGGCGGCGGAGGCGGTCGGCCGTTCCCGCGCGGCAGTGTCGAACCTCCTGCGCCTGCTCGAGCTGCCGCAGGCCATCCGCCCGTTCATCGAGAGGCGTGAGCTCGAGATGGGCCATGCACGCGCGCTGCTCGCGCTGCCCGCCGCGAAGCAGCAGGCCGAAGTCGGCGCGCTCGTCGCAAAGAAGGGCCTCTCGGTCCGCGAGACGGAAGCGCTCGTGCGGCGTCTCATACAGCACGCGGGCGGCGGCAAGAACAAATCCGGCAAGGCGCGCTCGAAAGACCCGGACATCCAGCGCCTCGAGAACGACCTCGCCGACAAGCTCGGCGCCACGGTCGAGCTGCAGCATTCGACGACGGGGAAGGGCAAGCTCGTCATCAGCTACCACACGCTGGATGAGCTTGACGGAATCCTCGCGCACATCACTTGAGGGCTGGACTGTCATGATCACGTATCGCCTCGCGGCGTGTAGTGCGCTCGCGTGTATATCAATGATCGCGACAACCGCAGCCGTCGCGGATGACGCCGTGCAGGGCGAACTCTGGGAAACGACGGCCCAGGCCTCGATTCCGGGCATGCCCGTGAACATGCCGGCCTACAAGGGCAAGCTCTGCCAGAAGAAGGAATGGACCCAGCCGCCGGACACCAGCAGCGACCCGCACCAGAACTGCAAGGCAACCAGCTTCGACCACACGGGGTCGAAGATCAGCTGGACGATGGTCTGCGACAACCCGCCGATGTCGGGCGAGGGCGAGATCAATTTCACCGGGACGGATGCCTACACCGGCGCGTTCACGATGCACGCGCCGCAGTTCGACATGCAGATCAACCTGACCGGCAAGAAGATCGGGACCTGCGACAACCCCAAATAACCGGCCTGCCTGCCGGATCAGCTAGTGCAACCGCTCGACCTGGATCGTCCAGATCGATTTCTTGACTTTGAATGGCCCGATTTGCGCGCCACCGGCTGACACGGTGTCGTCCGTGTAGTTGATTGTTCCCGATGCCGGGAGGGCGATGGTGTAGCCACCGCCTTGCATCGTCCAGCGCGAGTCGTTGAGTGGGAGAAACCTGCCAGCTTCAGATTCAATGATCGTGTGACAGTCAATCACCTGATCCTGACCTGGATTCGGATTTGGCGGTTGAAGCTCCGCCCCGGGCGAGGGGAAAAACTCCAGCGACAGATACTCGGTATTTGCGGACGGAGTGAACGTGACACTCTGCACCGTGGGGTTGAAGCCGCTGACGCGGTGCCCGACGACCTGCAATTCTTGTGAGTTCCTGAACGTGCCAGGGCCGCAGTTTCCGACCCCACCCAATCCAGTCATTGTCTGGGTTGAGGAGACCCACGCCGTTACGATCCCTTTGTACTCCCCGGCCTGAAGTTCGAGCACGCCATCAGCCGTGTCCGTACCTTCACGCGATCCCTTTCCGAGCACACCGAAGTTGAGTGCCACGTTGTACTCGTTCTTGATGGAAATGCGGATCCGGTCCTTGGCCAGGGCCACGGGCGCATTCAGTGTCACGGCGAGGAACAACAGGCAGAGAATTTTCGAAAGCATGATTCGCTCCCGGGGCTGATGCGCGGTCGAGTTATTCAGGCTGTTCTTCTTCCGCGGGTTCCTCTTCCCTGTCGCTGCAAGCGTCTGAACCCTTCGGGGGCGCCAGCCTCTTCAACGCCTGCTCATGCGAGCGATAGAAATCGACGTTCGCCTTGGACACTCCCGGCGGCAGCGTGCCGCCAGGCTGCGTGAGTGCCCAGGCCGCCATCCCGCTCTGGAACAGCGACAGCGAGAAGACGAGGTATTCGCGGGTCGTCATGCCCGCCGACTGGATGGCGGCCTGCGCACCGGGTATGCCATTGATATGAGCGACGTTGGCATCCAGCGAATTGCCTGACTCGTCATCGTCACAATTGCCGGCAATCTGCTTCGACAACGCGCCGAGATTGGTTGATGCGCGCGAGTACTTCGCGAGCCCCGCCTCGGTCAGCGCGTAAGCGGAAATCTCGCGAGCATCCTTGTCCGGGAAACCCTGGGCGACCGATACAAGCGGGGTGACAAGAAAGACGGATGCGACCGCTACCAGGACGGTGCGGATGCGATTGAATCGAGTCATTGCGATCCCCCTTGCCCCTCGAGTGAAGCGGCTCTTTGGGGTGCCGCCCCGCCACCCGGGGAATATACTCCCCGCGACACGAACGGCCTATCAACAACAATCCGGTAGCCGATGTCTTCTGGGCCCATAGACCGGTTCATATCCTGGATCGACGCCGGTCTCGCGACACTCGGCGAAAACTTCATCCGTGGCTGGAGCCACGTCGAGCACGGATATCGAAGACCGGCATCCCGGCTCGCGCTGCGGCTCAAGTTCGCGTTCTACCCGCTGCTCGCGATCGGGGCGATTGCCTGGCTCGCATGGGACTGGAGCGACTCCCGCTCGCTGAATTCCGCCGAGGACGCGATCTTCGACCGCATCGTGCAGTGGCGCCCTTTCGAACCCAAGCCGTCCGGCCGCGTGGCGGTCGTCGAGATCGACGAATGCTCGATCGAATATTTTCGCGCGCGCGGCGAGGGCGGCTGGCCCTGGAGCCGGCAGCGTCACGCCGACCTGCTCGACCAGCTCGATCGCGCGGGCGTCAGCGCGGTCGGCTATGACGTGCTCTTCACCGATGCCTCGCGTGAAGATCCGGATGGCGATCACGCGCTGGAGGCCATGGCTGCGGGCGGCGAGGGTCGCTTCCTGTTCGCTTCGGCACGGCTGCATCCGGAATACGACGCCGCATCGTCGCTGCACGTCTCGCAGGGGCCCGGCGCATTCGCCCTGACGCCCGATCCGCAGGACGACCCGAAGGTTGCGCTGCTGCTGCCTTACGGCGCTGCGTTGGCGAGATCCAGCGGAATCTCAAACGTCGCGCGCAATGAAGACGGCGTGCTCCGGGACATTCCATTGCGGGAAGCGGTCGGCGACTGGGCCTTGCCGGCGTTGCCGCTGCGCCTTGCGATGTACGGGACGCAGCGACACCCGATGAGCTTTCCGGCGACGGTGCGTCCGAACTGGCGCGATGAAACGCGCCTGCCGCACGTGAGCGCCGCCAACCTGCTGACGGGAGACGCATCAACCTGCGCCGGCGAGGCTTCGGGCGCGCCCGACCTGA
>DATBSX010000237.1:0-1912 GCA_036559565.1 Steroidobacteraceae bacterium
ACGCGGGCGAGGGCGTCAGCGCCGATGCCGCCGAGGCCGGCGGGCCGCTGTACGAGAAGAACTGCCGCGAATGTCACGGCCCGTCGGGCCGCGGCGGTCCCTTCGACGGCCCGCCGCTGGCCGGCAGCGCGATCGTGCAGGGCGAAGACGCGGCCTCGCTGATCAATGTCATCCTCAACGGTTCGGACAAGCCCGCGGGTATCGGCGCGCCCAGCTGGGAAGCCATGCCCGCCTACGCGCTGAAGTTCACGGATGCGGAAATCGCCGCGCTCGGCAATTTCCTGCGCGCCAACTGGGGCAACCGTGCGGCGCCGGTCACGCCGGAGATTGTCGCGCGGCAACGTGGAAGAAAGGCGGACTAGGACGGCGGACTGAACGAGTCGCAGTGGCCGGTGCCGTCGACCGCTCCGCCCAGGATCTTGCACGCACCGCAGCCGCCGCCGGAATCGGCGGTGAAGAAGGCGCAGTGCGCGCAGCTTGCAGCGGCATCCGCACCCGTGCCCGTATAGTTCAGCGAGGCGCGCAGCGACTCGGTGTCCGGCCCGACGCAGGCCTCGGCGGCGCGCACCGCGCGCGCGAAAGCGATACCGGCAACGCCCAGCGGCACGGCAAGCAGCAACAAGTTGCGGCGGGTCAGTCCGGTCATGGCGCGATCCATCCTGAGGGCCACCTGAGGCTCTAGTTCAGGACCAGCATCAACCAGGGCGTGCCGATCACCAGGAACACGATCAGGCAGAACACCGTGGAAATCAGCCCGAGCCGGTAGAGCTCAGGCTGGGTCAGGTAATTGCTCGCGACGAAGACGACGTTCTGGCTGCCGCCCTGCGGCGTGATCGACGAGAAGTAGCTGCTGGCAAAGAGCAGTGCAAAGGCCATCAAGCCCGGCGGCACGCCGGCCTGCACGCCGACATTCAGGAATACGTCGAAGAGGGCGAGGATCTGGGCGCTCTGGCTGACGAATCCGTAGTGCAGCGCGACATAGAGCACGAGCAGCACGACGTAGGTGACGGGCCAGTCGATGCCCGCGAGCAGGGACGTCAGGTGCGCGCCGACGAATGCCATGAAACCGAGTTCGTTGAGCTGGCCGCTCAACGCGAAGAGCACCGCGAGCCACAGGAAGGTCACGAGCGTGTCGCCCTGGAGGGTGATGTCCTTGGGCGTGAGGACACCGCTGACGAGCAGCGCACCCAGCCCGGCGAATGCGACGGCAGTTGAATTCAGTTTCAGGGGTGTCGCGAGGATCCAGCCCGCCACCATCAGCGCGAAAATCACGGCGACGATTCTTTCGTCCCGCGACAGCGGCCCCATCTTGACGAGCGCCGCGCGGGCGTTGGCCGGCGCGTCGGTCGACTGCTGCGCGCCCGGCGGATACGCCTTGTACAGGACGAGGGGCAGCAGGAGGATCATCGTCAGCACGGGGACGCAGGCGGCGATGAGCCACGACCCGAAGTTGATATCAAGTCCGTAAGGCGCGGCCAGTGACACGGCGATCGGGTTGCCCGAGGTCGCGGTGAGCCAGAGGGCCGACGAGACGCTGAGGCTCGCGATGCCGCAGAACATCAGGTAACCGCCGAGCCGGCGCGTCTTTTCGTCGTCGGGCGCCGAGCCGCCCCCCTGAGCAAGCGCCAGGACGACCGGATAGAGGACGCCGCCGCGCGCCGTGTTGCTCGGAAACGCCGGCGCGACCAGCGCGTCGGTCAGGAAAATGCTGTATCCGAGTCCGAGAGTCGTGCGCCCGAACGCTCGAACCACGTAAAGGCTGATTCGCCGGCCGAGTCCGCACTTCACGACGGCGCTGGCGACGAGGAAGGCGACGACGACCAGCAACACGCTCGAATTCGCAAAGCCGGAGAACGCCTTGACCGGGTCGACCGTGCCCGACAGCACCGTTGCCGCAACGGCCAGCATGGCG
>DATBSX010000238.1:0-5044 GCA_036559565.1 Steroidobacteraceae bacterium
CGTGACGATTCACGTGCTTCAGGGCGAGCGTGACCGCTCGACGGACAACAAGTCGCTCGGCAAGTTCGACCTGTCGGACATCCCGCCGGCGCCGCGCGGCATGCCGCAGATCGAGGTCACCTTCGACATCGACGCGAACGGGATCCTGAACGTGTCGGCGAAGGACAAGGCGACCGGCAAGGAACAGCGGATCGTCATCAAGGCCTCGAGCGGGCTCTCCGAGGAGGAGATCAAGCAGATGGTGCGCGACGCCGAGGCGCATGCCGCCGAAGACAAGAAGTTCCGCGAGCTCGTGGACACGAGAAACCGCGCTGATGCGCTGCTGCATGCGACCGAGAAATCGCTGAAGGACCTGGGCGAAAAGGTGACCGGCGAGGAGCGGGCGGCCATCGAAGCGGCCCTCTCGGACCTGCGCGGCGTGCTGAAGGGCGACGACAAGGCGGCGATCGAGCACAAGGCCGAGGCGCTCGCCAAGGCGAGTGCGCCGGTGGTGCAGCGCGCCTACCAGGCCGAAGGCGGCGGCGCAGGGCCCGAGCCGGGCGCATCGGCGAAGCCGGGCGCGGACGCTGGCAAGGACGACGTGCTGGACGCCGAGTTCGAGGAGATCAAGGACCAGGGTGGCAAGCCGCACTGATCACAGGCACCGACCCGTCCGTGTATGACAGCGTCCGCCGGGTGACCCAGGGTCACCCGGCGTTCGCGCATGTGGAGCGCCATGTCAAAGCGTGATTTCTACCAGGTGCTGGGCGTGCCGCGAAACGCCGCCGAGGATGCCATCACCAAGGCATACCGGCGGCTGGCCATGAAGTATCACCCGGACCGCAATCCCGACGACAAGGACGCCGAGGAGCGATTCAAGGAAGCGAAAGAGGCCTACGAGGTCCTGACCGACGCCCAGAAGCGCGCGGCCTATGACCAGTACGGCCGCGCCGGACTCGATGCAGCGCGCGGCGCCGGCCAGGGTTTCAGTCCTTCGGAGGCGTTCGGCGACATTTTCGGGGACATGTTCGGCGACATCTTCGGCGGCGGGCGCCGGACCGGACGCAGCGCCGTCTATCGCGGGGCCGACCTGCGATATGAACTCGCACTCGATCTCGAGCAGGCCGTTTTCGGCACCTCGACGGAGATCGATTTCCAGACCGTCAATGAATGCACCGAGTGTGGCGGCACCGGCGCCGCGCGCGGCCAGTCGCCCGTGACCTGCGACAACTGCCAGGGCAGCGGGCAGGTCCGGATCAGCCAGGGGATCTTTGCCGTGCAGCAGACTTGCCCGCGCTGCAAGGGCCGCGGTTCGATCATCAAGGATCCCTGCCCCAAGTGCGCGGGCCACGGCCGCGTGCGCGCCAGCAAGCGGCTCGCGGTCAAGGTTCCCGCCGGCGTAGACAGCGGGGACCGGATCCGGCTCGCGGGCGAAGGCGAAGCGGGACGAAACGGCGGGCCGCCCGGCGACCTGTATGTCGAGATCGTCGTCCGCGAGCATTCGATCTTCGAGCGCGACGGCGCGCACCTCTCTTGCGAAGTGCCGGTCAGCTTCATCACGGCGACCCTCGGCGGCAGCATCGAGGTGCCGACGCTCGAAGGCCATGCCAATATCAAGATGCCCGCGGGCACGCAGTCAGGGCGCGTGTTCCGGCTGCGCGAGAAAGGGATCAAGCCGGTTCGCGGCGGCGCCACGGGGGACCTGTTCTGCCGCGTGGTGGTCGAGACCCCGGTGGACCTGAGTTCGGGACAGAAAGACCTGCTGCGCAAGTTCGAGACTGCGCTCGCCGCGGACGGCAAGAGCCACAATCCGCGCCAGCGCTCCTGGCTCGAGGGCGTGCGGCAGTTTTTCGGCAGGATGGGCAGCTGACATGACGAGTGTCGCGGTGCTTGGAATCAGCGGACGCGTGGGCCGCTGCCTCGTTCGCGCGATCCGCGAGTCGCCCGACTTCGTCCTGACCGGTGCGCTCGCGTCGCCGTCGAGCGCGACGCTCGGCCGGGACGCCGGCGAGGTTGCCCAGACCGGCCCCGTGGCGGTGCAGGTCACGGCGGATCGGGCGCTGGCGCTCGCCAAGGCCGAAGTCGCGATCGATTTCACGCTGCCCGAAGCCCTGCCCGAAAATCTCGCGGCGGTCGAAAAGGCGGGTATCCCACTCGTGGTCGGGATCACGGGTCTTGACGCGGCGGGGCAGGGGCTGCTCCGCGCATTGAGCGAGCGGCAGGCCGTGCTCGTCGCGCCCAATATGTCGCTCGCCGTGAACCTCCTGTTCGCACTGGTGGGTCGTGCGGCTGCCGCCTTGCCGCAGGACTACGACGTCGAGATTCTCGAAGCCCATCACCGAGGCAAGGCGGACGCGCCTTCCGGGACCGCGCTACGGCTCGGTGAGATTGCGGCCGGCGCACGCGGCGGAACACTGGCCGAGCATGCCGTGTACGGTCGCCTCGGCAAGACCGGCGGGCGTGCGCCGGGCGCCATCGGATTCGCGAGCCTCCGGGCCGGGGATATCGTCGGCCAGCACCAGGTCCTGTTCGCCGGGACGGGCGAGACGCTCGAGCTCGTGCACCGGACGACGGACCGCATGACTTTCGCCTACGGCGCCCTTGCCGCCGCCCGCTGGATTCTCGGCCGCCCGCCCGGCCTTTACGGCATGTCGGACGTGCTGGGGTTGTAACGCGGACGGCGATCGAGAGGGGACAGTCCCCGTGACAGTCCCCGGGACTGTCCCCTCCGCCTCCTGTAGAATTGCCTCTCGGGTCGCGGCCCCCTTGAACAACAGACGATGACCGGTGGAGTTCCCGACGGCTCCATCCACTGAAGTCCTGCGCCTCGCACCGGCAAACGGCGCGGCGGGACCGGGAGAACGCGCTGGTGACACCGACGCCTGCAGTGCTCGCACTCGAGGACGGCACGGTGTTTCGGGGTATTTCCATCGGGTCTTCCGGCGTCACGACCGGCGAGGTCGTGTTCAACACCGCGATGACGGGATACCAGGAAATCCTGACCGACCCGTCCTATGCCCGCCAGATCGTCACGCTGACTTACCCGCACATCGGGAACACCGGCGTCACGCCGGAAGACCTCGAATCCGATTCCATTCACGCGGCGGGCCTCGTCATCCGCGACCTGCCGCTCCTGCATTCAAGCTGGCGCGCGAGCCATTCGCTCGAGCAGTTCCTGGTCGAGGGTGAAACGGTCGCGATCGCCGGCATCGATACGCGAAAGCTCACCCGAATCATCCGCGAACGCGGGGCGCAGGGCGGATGCATCGCGACGGCGGACAAGGCGGACGCGGAGGTTGCGCTTCGCGCCGCGCGCGCCTTCCCGGGACTCAAGGGCATGGACCTCGCCAAGGTCGTGTCGGTGCGAACGACTTATCAGTGGAACGAGGGCAGCATCGGCCGCGAGCAGGCGCGTGTGCTGCGGCCAGGCTCGCGCCTGCACGTCGTCGCCTACGACTTCGGCATCAAGCGCAACATCCTCCGGCTGCTCGCGGACTATGGCTGTCGCATCACCGTGGTTCCCGCGCAGACGAGCGCCGCCGACGCGCTGGCGCTCGGTCCAGACGGCATTTTCCTCTCGAACGGCCCGGGCGACCCGGAGCCTTGCGACTACGCGGTCGCGGCGATCCAGGAATTCCTCGAGACCGACATCCCGATATTCGGCATCTGCCTCGGCCACCAGCTCCTCGGGCTCGCGAGCGGCGCGCGCACGGTGAAAATGAAGTTCGGCCACCACGGCGCGAATCACCCGGTGCAGGAGCTCGCAGGCGGGCACGTGCTGATCACGAGCCAGAATCACGGCTTCGCGGTCGACGAGGAATCCCTGCCGCAATCGCTGAAGCCGACGCATCGGTCGCTGTTCGACGGCACGCTGCAGGGCGTCGCGCGCACCGACCGGCCGGCATTCGGGTTCCAGGGCCATCCGGAGGCGAGCCCGGGGCCGCACGACCTGCGGCCGCTCTTCGAGCACTTCGTGTTCCTGATGGTGCGCCGCCTGCAGCAGCTGATGCGCTCGCAGGTCGCCGTTTCGGAAGGCGTGGCAGCGCGCTGATGGGCAAGCGCACCGACATCGAGAGCATCCTGATCATCGGCGCCGGCCCGATCATCATCGGCCAGGCCTGCGAATTCGATTACTCCGGCGCCCAGGCCTGCCGGGCGCTGCGCGAGGAGGGATACCGCGTCATTCTCGTCAACTCGAATCCGGCGACGATCATGACCGACCCGGACATGGCGGACTCGATCTACATCGAGCCGGTGGACTGGCGGACGGTCGCGCGCATCATCGAGAAGGAGCGGCCGGACGCGCTGCTGCCCACGATGGGGGGCCAGACCGCCCTCAACACGGCGCTCGACCTCGTGCGCGAGGGCGTGCTCGAGAAGTTCGGCGTCGAGATGATCGCGGCGTCGCGTGAGGCCATCGACATGGCGGAGGACCGCGAGCTCTTCCGCAATGCCATGCGCGGCATCGGCCTCGAGTGCCCGCAGTCCTACATCGCGCACGACCTGGACGAGGCGCTCGCGGTGCAGGCCGAAGTCGGATACCCGACGGTCATCCGGCCCTCCTTCACGCTCGGCGGAACCGGCGGCGGCATCGCCTTCAACCGCGAGGAGTTCGAGGAAATCGTGATGCGTGGCCTCGACGCGTCGCCGACGGCCGAGGTACTGATCGAGGAATCGGTGCTGGGCTGGAAGGAATTCGAGATGGAGGTGGTGCGGGACCGCAAGGACAACTGCATCATCGTCTGCTCGATCGAGAACTTCGACCCGATGGGCGTACACACGGGCGACTCGATCACGGTCGCGCCGGCGCAGACGCTGACCGACAAGGAATACCAGCGCATGCGCGACGCCTCGATCGCCGTGCTGCGCCAGGTCGGCGTCGAGTGCGGCGGCTCTAACGTGCAGTTCGCGATCAATCCCGAGAACGGCCGCATGTTTGTCATCGAGATGAACCCGCGCGTCTCGCGCTCCTCAGCGCTCGCCTCCAAGGCGACCGCGTTCCCGATCGCGAAGATCGCCGCCAAGCTCGCCGTCGGCTACACGCTCGACGAGCTCAAGAACGAAA
>DATBSX010000239.1:0-6299 GCA_036559565.1 Steroidobacteraceae bacterium
TGGAGAAGCTCCGCGCCACTGCCGAATGGCAGCGGAATAGCCGCAGGCGCCGCGGCCGCGCCGGCAGTCTCCTCATCCGAGCGCTGCACGGCCCCGCCGCCGATCGAGTACATCTCCTCCGCGAGCAACGTCGCGCCTGCCGGGTTCCGCGCCGTGAAGCGCATGCCATTCGAATGCCCGGGCAGCATCTGGTCGCGGTGGAACAGGAGATTCATCGGCTCGTCGAAGGCGATCTCGTGCTTGCCGAGCAGCCGGATCCGCGCGCTGCCGCGGATGCGCGCGAGCGTCGGCTCCATGACCGCCGGGTCGAATTCGGAGGGATCATGCCCTTCGAGCCCGAGCAGGATCGCGCGGTCGGTGCAATGGCCGAGGCCCGTGAGCGCGAGCGAACCATAGAGCTGGACGAAGATCTCGGCGGTCTGCGACAGCAGCCCGCGCGCCTCGAGGTCGAGCACGAAGAAGCGCGCCGCCAGCATCGGGCCCATCGTGTGCGACGAGGACGGGCCGACGCCGACCTTGAAGACATCGAAAACGGAGATGTTCACAGGGCCGCCAGGCGCCGCATGATCTGGTCGGCGATTTCCTCGGCCAGCGCCTTGCGCAGCGTCTCCTCCTCGATCTCCTTCGCGAGCACGGCGGTTTCGTCGTAGCCATACTCGCGCGTGAGCTTCACCTGCTTGCGCGAGAGGAGCTCCGTCGCCCCGTTTGATACCGAGAATTCCGCAGCGTAATACACCTCGTACTCGCCCGGCTTGTTGTCAGCCGTCACGGAGAGCAGGTCGCGGCCCGTGTCGTCCACGTGCAGGCGGATCACCGCACTCGCGTCCGCGGCATTCGGCGCAGGCCGCGCGCCCGCGGCGCGCAGCCGCTGATCCAGCGCGGCGTAAAGCGGCGAGTAGTGGTCCTTCGCATCGACGTAGGGCGTCGCGAAGATCGCGGGCAGCGGCTCCTGCCCGCGCAGGTGGAAGCCGCAGCCTGCGGCCAGCGACAGCGCGATGACGACCAGGATGAGCCGGCGCATCACACGACCACGTTGACGAGCTTGCCGGGCACGTAGATCAGCTTTCGGACCGGCTGGCCGGCGACGAACTTGGCGACGCCGGGATCGGCGAGCGCGGCCTCGCGCGCAATCGCCTCGTCGGCACCCGCGGCGACCGCGATGCGCGCGCGCAGCCTGCCGTTGACCTGCACCACGATCTCCACCGTTTCCTGGACGAGCGCGGCCGGGTCGTGCTGCGGCCAGCGCTCGTCCACGACGAGCGTCGCGTGCCCGAGCCCGCGCCACATCGCCTGTGCGGCGTGCGGAATGACCGGCGAGAGCACCAGCACCATGAAATCGAGCGCCTCCTGCATGACCGCGCGGCCCGCAGGCGATGAGTCCGCGAATCGCCCAAGTGCGTTCAGCAATTCCATGGTCGCTGCGATCGCGGTATTGAAGGTGCGCCGGCGACCGATGTCGTCGCCGACCTTGACGAGCGCCTGGTGCACCTGGCGGCGCATGTCACGCTGCGGCCCGTCGAGGGCCGCGACGTCGAGCTCCTGGGCCGGGCCGCCCTCGACGTGGGCGTGCACGATCTTCCAGAGTCGCTTCAGGAACCGGAACGCGCCCTCCGCGCCTTCGTCCGACCATTCGAACGTGTGCTCGGGCGGCACGTTCGACATGGTGAAGAGCCGGGCCGTGTCGGCACCGTAGCGCTCGACCAGGTCCTGCGGGTCCACGCCGTTCTTGCGCGACTTCGACATCGTGCCGATGCCGCCATATTCGACCGGCTGGCCGTCGGACTTCAGCACGCCCTTGCGGGCGTCGCCCTCGCCGCCGGCCTCGATCTCGGCCGGGTTGTAATACGCGATGCGACCCGTCGCGGGCTTGCGGAACCAGATCTCGTTCAGGACCATGCCCTGCGTCAGCAGCCGCTGGAACGGCTCGTCGAGATCCGTGAGCCCGCAGTCGCGCATCACGCGCGTCCAGAAGCGCGAGTAGAGCAGGTGCAGGATCGCGTGCTCGATGCCGCCGATGTACTGGTCCACCGGCAGCCAGTAGGCCGCGCGCCCGTCGACCATCGCGCGGTCGTTTCCCGCCGAGGCGAAGCGGAAGAAGTACCAGGACGAATCGACGAAAGTATCCATCGTGTCCGTTTCGCGCCGCGCCGCGGCGCCGCACTTCGGGCATCGGCACTCGAGGAAGGCTTTCGACTTCGCGAGCGGGTTGCCGGAGCCGTCCGGCACGAGGTCCTCAGGCAGGCGGACCGGGAGCTGGTCGTCCGGCACCGGCACGTCGCCGCACGTCGGGCAATGGATGATCGGGATCGGGCAGCCCCAGTAGCGCTGGCGCGAGATGCCCCAGTCGCGCAGGCGCCAGACGACCTGCTTGCGGCCGAGGCCTTTCGCCTCGAGATCCTTCGCGATCGCGTTCGTCGCGGCGTTGAAGTCGAGACCGTCGTAGGGACCCGAATGGACGCAGACCCCGTACTCCGCATACCAGGGCTGCCAGGCGTCGGTGGAATACGGCTTCCCCGCGACGTCGATCACCGGCAGGATCGGCAGGCCGTACTTCTTCGCGAACGCGAAGTCGCGCTCGTCGTGGCCCGGCACGCCCATCACCGCGCCCTCGCCGTAGGCCATCAGGACGTAGTTGCCGACCCAGACTGGAACCTCCGCGCCGGTGATCGGATGCCGCACGCTGAGCCCCGTCGCCACGCCCTTCTTCTCCATCGTCGCGAGGTCGGCTTCCATGATGCTGCCGCGGCGGCATTCGTCGACGAAGGCGCGCAGCTTCGCGTCGCGCCCGGCCGCGAGCTCTGCGAGCGGGTGCTCGGCGGCGACGGCGACGAAGGTCACGCCCATGATCGTGTCAGCGCGCGTCGTGAAGACCTTGAGCTCGCCGCGGTTGCCGGCGATGTCGTACGGGAACGCGAGATTCACGCCCTCGCTGCGGCCGATCCAGTTCGCCTGCATCGTGCGCACCCGATCCGGCCAGTCCGGGAGCCGGTCGAGCGCCGCGAGGAGTTCCTCGGCGTACTGCGTGATGCGCAGGTAATACATCGGGATCTCGCGCTTCTCGACGAGCGCGCCCGTGCGCCATCCGCGCCCGTCGATCACCTGCTCGTTCGCGAGCACGGTCTGGTCGACCGGGTCCCAGTTGACGGTGCCGGTCGTCTTGTACGCGATGCCGCGCTCGAGCATCCGCAGGAACAGCCATTGGTTCCAGCGGTAGTAATCCGCGTCGCAGGTCGCGAGCTCGCGCGACCAGTCGATGGCGAAGCCGAGCGACTTGAGCTGGCCTTTCATGTGGCGGATGTTGTCTCGCGTCCACTTCGCCGGTGGGACGTTGTTTTCGATCGCGGCGTTCTCCGCCGGCAGCCCGAACGCGTCCCAGCCCATGGGCTGCAGCACGTTGTATCCCTGCATGCGCATGTAGCGCGCGAGCACGTCGCCGATCGTGTAGTTGCGGACGTGGCCCATGTGCAGGCGGCCGCTCGGGTACGGGAACATGCAGAGGCAGTAATACTTGGGCTTCGCGGCGTCTTCGCGCGCCGCAAATGAGCCCGCGGCCTCCCATTCGGCCTGGACTGCGGGCTCGATGTCCTTAGATTCGTAGCGATCTTTCATACGAACCTGAAAGGATACCGTAGGCAGGCTGGCGGGAGGGCGTTCTCAGGACCGCTGTGAATCCGTCCATGGACGCTTCAGGCTCGCCATCCCTGGCTCGCACGATCCTGAGAACGCCCTCCCGCCAGCCGGAATACGGGATTCAGCGTGCTCGCAAGCGTGCGACCGCGAAGGCGATCAGCAGCAGGAAGGAGAACGAGAGGATGGGCCAGTTGCCGCTGCGGGCGTAGAGCGTGAGGCCTGTGCGCGGCTGGACGGTGTATTTCAGGATGCCGGGCGCGAACTGCGGGATGCGTTGCATGACCTTGCCGTCGGGCGCGATCACGGCGGTGATGCCGTTGCTGGTCGCGCGCATGAGCCAGCGTCCCGCCTCGAGCGCGCGGAAGCGCGCCATCTGCAGCTGCTGGTGCGGCGCCGAGGAATCGCCGAACCAGGCGTTGTTCGTCACGTTGACGAGGAGCGTAGCGGCCGGCAGCGCCGCGAGCTGGTCGGCGCCATAGGCGTCTTCGTAGCAGATCGTCGCCTCGATCCGCTCGCCGCCCGCCTTGAGCGGGGCCTGGATTTCCGGGCCCGGCGTCATGTCGTAGTACGGCAGGCTGTGCAGCCGCATCCAGCTGCGCACGGAGTCCGGCACGGGGAAGAACTCGCCGAATGGAACGAGGCGGCGCTTGTAGTACCAGCCTTCGCCGTCGGCACTCATCGCATAGAGGCCGTTCCGCACCACTTCGCTCTGCATGTCGAAATCGAGGAGCCCGATCATCACGTCGGAGCCCTGCGCCGCCGATTCAGCGCGGATCGCCGCCAGGTAGTCGCCCGCCTGGTGCGCGAGCACGGGAATGGCGGACTCCGGCCACACGATGATGCGCGCGCCGAGCGCCTTGCGATTCAGGTCGCGGTACTTGTCGAGCGTCGCTGTGCGATTGGCGGCGAGCCATTTCTCGTTTTGCGGGATCGCGCCCTGCAGGAGCGCAATGGTGACCGGCTTGTTCACGGGCTTCGTCCACTCGTGCCCCGTGAGCAGCCAGCCGCAGGCCCAGACGAGCGCCGTGAGGGCGATGGCGCCGAATCTCGGGCGGCCCGGGTGGAACACGACCACGATCGCGCTCGCCGTCAGGGCGGCCGCGAAGGTGACGAGGTGGATGCCGCCCACCGTGGCCAGTGCCGCGAGCGGCGTGTCGCTGTGCGCATAGCCGAGCTGCAGCCACGGAAAGCCCGTGAACAGCCAGCCGCGCAGCCATTCCAACAGCGTCCAGCCCGCGGGAATCAGGAGCAGCGAGCGCGAGGGCGACGGATCCGGCGCGACGCGCACGAGGACGTAACCGAGCAGCGCGTAGTACGCGCCCTTGATCGCGAGCAGCGCCGCGAGCAGGAAGAGCGCGAGCCAGACCGGCGCTTCGCCGAAATCGTGGATTGCCGTGTAGATCCACCAGGTGCCGGCGCCGAAGAGTGCGGCGCCGAACCAGAAGCCGGTGCGCGCGGCATCCCGCGGCGACGCGTACTCCCAGAGCAGAAACAGCACGGCCGGCCCGAGGATGCCGAGGTAGAAGAGGCCATACGGCGCGAATGCGAACGACGTGCCGATGCCCGCGATCGCCGCGATCAATTCGCGGTAACGGAGGATCCGGGTGATCGTCCCTTCCGGCGGCGGCACTCAAGCCGCTCCGGCGTCGCCGGGACGCGCAGGCAGCGGTTCCGGCGTCGTGACGCGGAGCTGGTCGATGCGGCGCCGGTCGGCGCGCAGCACCTTGAATTCGAGTCCATTCATCGTCACAGCCTCCCCGCGCCGTGGGAGGCGCCCGAACTGGTGCATCACGAGACCGCCGATCGTGTCGTATTCCTCGTCGCTGAAGCGCGTCCCGAAATACTCGTTGAATTCCTGCATGCGCGTCAATGCGAGCACCACGAACTGCCGGTCGCCCTCGCGGCGGATGGTCTGGTCCTCATCGGTGTCATACTCGTCCGCGATCTCGCCGACGATCTCCTCGATCACGTCCTCGATCGTGACGAGCCCCGACACGCCGCCGTACTCGTCCACGACGATCGCCATGTGGTTGCGGCTCGCGCGGAATTCCTTCAGAAGCACGTTCAGGCGCTTGCTCTCCGGCACGAAGGCCACGGGGCGCAGCACCTCGCGGATGTCCCAGCTCCCCATCGCGCCCTCGCAGAAATAGCGCAGCAGGTCCTTGGCGAGCAGGATGCCGACCACCTCGTCGCGGTCCTCGCCCACCACCGGGAAGCGCGAGTGCCCCGACTCGATGACGGCCGGCAGGATCTTCTCCGGCGGGTCCTCGCGCTGCACGACAACCATCTGCGCACGCGGCACCATCACGTCGCGCACCTGGATGGCGGATACTTGCAGCACGCCCTCCATCATGGAAAGCACATCGGCCTCGATCAGGCCGCGGTCCTTCGCGTCGGCGAGCACGTCGGAGAGCTGCTCGAGGTCGCGTGGCTCCCCGGACAGCGATTCAACCAGGCGTCGCAGCCAGCTGCCCTGGCCGGCAGGTCGGTCGTCGTTCATGCGGGGGAGGCCACCACCCTGAGGTAAGGATTCTGATACCCGAAAGCCCGCAGGATTTCCACCTCGAGCCGTTCCATTCGCTGTGCCTGCCGGGGGCGTTCGTGGTCGTAGCCCAGCAGGTGCAGCACACCGTGCACGACCATGTGCGCCCAGTGCGCGGCGGGCGCCT
>DATBSX010000240.1:0-4039 GCA_036559565.1 Steroidobacteraceae bacterium
AGATCGACCTGAACTGGAAGTTCTGACGCGGGCTGTCACGAGACTGCAACAAAACGGCAATAAGGTTGCTGGCGAATCCAAGGAGTTGAGACGAACATGAAAGCCATTTCGCTGTTGACCGCCGCGACGATCACGTTCGCGGGCCTGGCCCTCGCGCCCAAGGCGAACGCCCAGGTCATCAAGATCGACGGTTCGAGCACGGTGTTCCCGATCACCGAGGCCGTGGCCGAAGAGTTCCAGATCCAGAATCGCGGCAAGATCCGCGTCACGGTCGGAATTTCCGGCACCGGCGGCGGCTTCAAGAAGTTCTGCCGCGGCGAGACCGACATTTCAGATGCCTCGCGCCCTATCCTCACGGCCGAGATGGAAGCCTGCCGCGCGGCCGGCATCAAGTACTACGAGCTGCCGATCGCGTACGACGCGCTGACCGTCGTCGTGAACCCGCAGAACACCTGGGTCACGCAGTTCACGATCCCCGAGCTCAAGAAGATGTGGGAGCCGGCGGCGCAGGGCAAGATCAAGACCTGGAACCAGATCAACCCGAAATGGCCGAACGAGCCGCTTGCGCTGTTCGGGCCGGGCTCTGATTCAGGCACCTTTGACTATTTCACCGAGGCCGTGAATGGCAAGGCCAAGTCGAGCCGCGGCGACTACACAGGCAGCGAAGACGACAACGTGCTGGTGCAGGGCGTCGCGAGCAACAAGGGCGCGATCGGCTACTTCGGCTACGCGTACTACGAGCCGAACGCCGGCAAGCTGAAGGCCGTGCCGATTGTCGGCAAGTCCGGTAATGCCGTCGGTCCCTCGCGCGAAAGCGTCGTCGACGGCACGTATGAGCCATTGTCCCGCCCGATCTTCATCTACGTCGCCGAGAAGGCGGCGCAGCGGCCCGAGGTGAAGCAGTTCGTCGAGTACTACCTGGCCAAGAGCAAGCCGCTGATCGAGGAAGTGAAGTACGTGCCGCTGCCCGCGCAGGCGTACACGCTCGCGACCGAGCATTTCCACAGCGGCAAGCTCGGCACGGGCTTCGGCGGCGTGCCGGAGGTCGGGCTCAAGGTCGAGGAGCTCCTTGCGCGCGAAGCCAAGCTCTGAGCCGTTTTGCCATGCGCGGGCGATCGGACTAGCCTGTGCCCATAATGAAGAAGACGGGAGCGGGATCGCGTGATCCCGCTCCCGCGCATCAGGGGAAAGCGATGGGCGGAAACAGGCACAGCGGAGAGGCATGACCGAGCAGACCGTCACAAGCCCGGTGGGGAAGCCCGCCGGCCTCGGGTTCCGAAAGGCCCGCGATCGCGTGGTCGAGGCTTTCCTGCTGCTTGCGGCCCTCGTCGCGGTGTTCACGACGATTGCGATCGTCATCGTACTCATCACGGAATCGCTGCCATTTTTCCGCGTGGTGTCGCTCAAGGATTTCCTGACCGACACGATGTGGATTCCGCTCTTCGCCGAGCCGCGCTACGGCATCATGCCGCTGGTCGCCGGCACGCTCGTGACGACGTTCGTCGCGCTGGTGGTTGCAGTTCCCTGCGGCACGATCATCGCGATCTACCTCAGCGAATTTGCGCCGTTCAAGCTGCGCGAGACCATCAAGCCCGCACTGGAGCTCCTCGGCGCCGTGCCGACCGTCGTATACGGCTATTTCGCGCTGATGATCGTGACGCCCCTGCTGCAGAAGATCATCCCGGGCCTGCCGGGCTTCAACATGCTCTCGGCCGGCCTCGTGATCGGCATCATGATCATCCCGTATATCGCCTCGGTCAGCGAAGACGCGATGCGGTCGGTGCCCAACTACATGCGCGAGGGCAGCTATGCCATGGGCGCCACGCGGTTCCAGACAGCGACGCGCGTGGTCGTGCCGGGCGCCCTGTCGGGTATCGCCGCGGCCTACATCCTCGGCATTTCGCGCGCGGTCGGCGAGACGATGGTGGTCGCCATCGCGGCCGGCCTGCAGCCCAACCTGACCTGGGACCCGACGCAGCCGGCGGCCACGATCACGGCTTTCATCGTGCAGGTGAGCCTCGGCGACCTGCCGCACGGCAGCATCGGCTACCAGTCCATCTTCGCGGCGGGCCTCGTGCTGATGCTGATGACCCTGGTCTTCAACATCGCGGGATTCTCGCTGACCCGCCGGTTCCGCCAGGCCTACTGACATGAATGCAACCACCGCAAACGAAGCGCTCCGGCAGATCCGGTCGGACGTGAGCCGGCGCAAGATCTTCGACCAGATCTTCGTCATTGTCGGCCTGCTGATCATGTTCTCGGCGCTGCTCGTGCTGGTCCTGCTGTTCATCGACCTGGTGCAGACCGGCGCGCCGCGCCTCAACTGGGATTTCCTGACGCAGTTCCCGTCTCGCAAGGCCGAGCGGGCCGGCATCCTGTCCGCCTGGGTTGGCACGTCGCTGATCATGCTGACGACCGCGGCGGTCGCAATGCCGGTCGGCGTCGCGGCGGCAATCTATCTCGAGGAATACGCCCCCAAGAACTGGCTGACGGCGATCATCGAGATCAACGTCACGAACCTCGCCGGCGTGCCCTCGATCATTTACGGCCTGCTGGCGCTCGGGCTCTTTGTCTACCAGTTCAACCTGGGCCAGAGCATCGCCGCGGCGGGACTGACGCTGTCGCTCCTGATCCTGCCGATCGTGATCGTCGCGACGCGCGAGGCGCTGCGCGCGGTGCCGCGTGCCATCCGCGAGGCGGCCTACGCACTCGGGGCGACGCGCTGGGAAGTCACGGCGCATCACGTGCTGCCGTATTCGACCGGCGGCATCCTGACGGGCATGATCATCGGCCTCTCGCGCGCGATCGGCGAAACGGCGCCACTCGTCACCATCGGGGCGCTGTCGTTCATCGCCTTCCTGCCGGAGTCGCCGTTCAAGGGCGAGTTCCCGTTCTTCACGTTTGCCTGGCTCAAGGAAGGATTCACGGCGATGCCGATCCAGATGTTCAACTGGGTCTCGCGGCCGGATCCGGCATTCCAGGTCAATGCCGCCGCGGCGGGCGCCATCCTGCTCGGCATGACGCTCCTGATGAACGGCGTCGCGATCTACGTCCGCTTCCGCTTCCGCAAGAGAATCAACTGGTGAGCACTATGCAGACCGGATCCAGCCCGACCGACAGCCCGCCCCGGCCGGCGCCGACCCATGCAGTCGACGGCAGGCTTGCGACGCCGCGGCCATCCGTCGAGGTGACGCGCAGCCCCGCGAACTCCGAAGAGAAAATGGTCATCAAATCGCGCGCGGAAGGGCTTTCCTTCTATTACGGCTCGGTCAAGGCGCTCAAGAACCTCAACATCGAGATCCGCGAGAAGCAGGTCACGGCCCTGATCGGGCCGTCCGGCTGCGGCAAGACGACGTTCCTGCGCTGCTTCAACCGCATGCACGACCTGACGCCCGGCACGCGCTACGAGGGCCGGATCATGCTGTATCCGGACGAGTTCGACCTCGTCGGGCGCGGCGTGGACGCGATCGAAGTGCGCATGCGGATCGGCATGGTGTTCCAGAAGCCGAACCCGTTCCCGAAGTCGATCTTCGAGAACGTGGCCTATGGACTCCGTGTCCGCGGCGCGCGCTCGAATGCGCGCATCGGGGAAGAGGTCGAGAAGGCATTGCGGCAGGCCGCGATCTGGGACGAGGTGAAGGACCGGCTGGACAATTCCGGCCTTTCGCTCTCGGGTGGCCAGCAGCAGCGCCTTTGCATCGCGCGCGCGCTCGCCACGAACCCCGAGATCCTGCTGTTCGACGAACCGACCTCGGCGCTCGACCCGATCGCGACGGCGCGCATCGAGGAGCTGATCGCGGAGCTGCGCGACCAGGTCACGGTCATCATCGTCACGCACAACATGCAGCAGGCCGCCCGCGTCTCGGATTACACGGCCTTCATGTACCTGGGCGAGCTGATCGAGTTCGACAATACGAGCAAGCTCTTCACGAATCCCTCGCAGAAAGCGACTGAAGACTACATCACCGGCCGGTACGGCTGAGCCGGCAGGCACGCATGTCGGAATCGAGCGAAGGGCACATCTTCAAGGCCTACGACG
>DATBSX010000241.1:0-11685 GCA_036559565.1 Steroidobacteraceae bacterium
CCCGGGTAGTGCACGCGAGCGACGGCGGGGTGCTCGGCGAGGAACGTCGCGATTCTCTGCGCTGCGGCGGCCTGCGCTTCGTAGCGCAGGTAGTAGGTCTTCATGCCGCGCATCACGAGGAAGGCGGCATGCGGATCCAGCAGGGGCCCGAGCAGCACGCCCTCACGGCGGACTGCCTGGATGAGTTCCGCCCGCGCGATGACGGCCCCGCCCATGACGTCGCCGTGACCCGAGGCGTACTTGGTCAGGCTGTGCACGAACACGTCCACGCCGTACTGGCCGTGGTTGTGGAAGCCCGCGAAAGTATTGTCCATCACGGTCAGGGCGCCCGCCGCGTGCGCCGCGCGCGTGATGCGCGCGATGTCGGCAATGCGCGTGATCGGGTTGGTCGGCGACTCGAAGTAAACGAGGCGCGGCTTGCGCTCGGCGAGCGCGCGCTCGATGCCCGCATCGTCTTCGATCGAGAGCATCGTGTGGGTGACGCCGAGCCGGGCGAGCGTCCCGCGGATCAGGCCGAGGGTCGGGCCGTAGGTCTCGACAAAGCAGAGGATGTGGTCGCCCGCGCGCAGCTGCGAAATCAGGCAGGTCGCGACTGCCGCGGCGCCGGATGCAGTCGCGACGCAGTCGTCGCGTTGCTGCAATTCGGCGAGGAGCTTCTCCAGCTGGCGCGTCGTCGGGTTCGAGCGGCGCGTGTAGAAATAACCCTCGCGCTCGCCGCGGTTGAAGCGCAGCGCCTCCTCGAGGCTCTCGAAGGCGAACTTGACGGTCTGGTAGATCGGCGCGACGAGAGGACGGTTATCCGCCGGCAGCGGAACTTCCGGCGGATGATTGACGCGCGTGCGGCCTTTCATCCGCGGGCCCTAGACCCGCGTGATCCAGCCCGCCGGCGTCGGAATTTCGCCGCGCTGCATCGAGACGAGCGCCTTGCGCAACTTCCGGACATTCGGCCCGATCTCGCCTCCGCCGACCGGGTACTCGCGCCCGCCCTCGCGCACCAGCATGCCGACACCGGAGAGGACCGCCGCCGTGCCGCAGAGCGCCGCTTCGCCGTCCTTCACCCAGTCGAGCATCTCGTCCACGGTGAACACGCGCTCCTCGACCGCGTAGCCGAGCTGCGGCGCGATCGTCAGGATCGAGTCGCGCGTCACGCCGTGCAGGAACTGCGTGTCGAGGCTGCGGGTAAGGATCTTGCCGTCGCGGATCAGCAGGAAATTCGCGGCGCCCGTCTCCTGCACGGAACCGCCCGGGCAGAACACGACCTGGTCCGCCTGATGCTGCTGGCGCGCCGCTATCGTCGGCCCGAGCGCCGCCGCGTAGTTGCCGCCCGCCTTCACCTGGCCCATCAGGGTCGCCGTGCGCGTCAGCGTCTCCTCGACGTAGATGCGAAGCGGCTTCTCGCCTTTCGCGAAGTAGTCCCAGACCGGGCTTGCGAGCACCACCAGCATCGCCTCGGTCGCGGGCGACGTGGCGCCGCCGATCGAGGCGCCGGTGCCGAACAGCGTCGGGCGCAGGTACAGCGCGCCGGGCGCCTCGGGCACTTCGCCGCGCACGCGGTCGATGACACCCGTGACCATCTTCGCGAGCTGCGCCGGGTCCGGCTTCGGCAGCACGAGGCACTCGGCGCTCTTGCCCATGCGCGCGATGTGCTTGTCCATGCGGAAGACGTTGACGCTGCCGTCCGCCCAGCGGTAGGCCTTGAAACCCTCGAAGCAGGTGCTGCCGTAGTGCAGCCCGTGGATCGCGGGCGACATCATGAGCGGCCCGTACTTGCAGAACTCGTGTTCGGACCAGCGCCCGTCCTTGTAACCGACGACCGCCATCTGGCTTGCGAGCACGGTGCCGAAAGCGGGTCGGGCCGCGGCTTCCGAGGGGTGCGTCATTGGCATGGCCTGTGCGTTCATGGCATTCAGTCCTGTATGAAGATGGTGGCGGGATGCTCAAGCCTTTCCTTGAGCGCCTGGATCATCGCGGCGGCGTCGAACCCGTCGACAAATCGATGATCGAACGAAGACGAGAGATTCATGATGCGGCGGATCGCGATCGCGCCGTGTAGCACGACCGGCCGATCGATGGCCTTGTTGACGCCGACGATCGCGACTTCCGGCGCGTTGATGACGGGCGTCGAGGCGATGCCGCCGAGCCGGCCGAGACTCGTCACGGTGATCGTCGAGCCCATGAGTTCCTCGCGCGTCGCCTTGTTGCTGCGCGCGGCCTCCGACACGCGGCGAATCTCGGCCGCGATGTCATGGAGCGAGCGCGCCTCGGCGTGCTTCACGACCGGGACCTTGAGGCCGTCCGGCGTCTGCGTCGCGATGCCGATGTGCACTGCCGCATGGCGCAGGATCACGTTCCGCTCGGCGTCGTGCACGGCATTGCATTGCGGGAAGCCCTCGAGCACGCGCACGAGCGCGGCCACGAGGAACGGCAGGTAAGTGAGCGACGGCGCGCCCTTCGGCTGGCGCGAGTTCAGGTACTGGCGCAGCGATTCGAGTTCGGTGATGTCCACTTCCTCGACGTAGGCGAAGTGCGGGATGTTGCGCTTTGCCGCGCTCATCCGCTCCGCGATCACGCGGCGGACGCCGATAACCTTGATCTCCTCGACGCCGTTCCTCGCCGCGAAGGTCGCGGGCTTCGCGCCGCCGCTGCCCTTCCCCGCGATCACGGACTCGAGATCGAGCGCTGAAATGCGCCCGCCCGGGCCGGAGCCGCTCACGCTCGCGAGATCGACCCCGGCGACATGCGCCTTGCGCCGCGTCGCCGGCGAAGCCATTACGCGCGTGGATGCTGCGGACGCTGCGGCCGCTGGTGCCGCCTGCGGCTTCGCTGCGGGCGGCGTCGTGGCCGGTCCCGCCGCCGGCTTCGGCGCGCTCGCGGGCTCCGCGGGCGCTGCGCCCGAGGTGTCGAATGCGATGAGTTCGGCGCCGACCGCGACCATGTCGCCTGGCTGCCCGGTGAGGGACACGACGCGACCGCTCACGGGCGCCGGAATCTCGACAGCCGCCTTGTCGGTCATGACCTCGGCGATGATCTGGTCTTCCTTCACCGTGTCGCCGACCTTGACCTTCCACTCCACGACTTCGGCCGAGACCGTGCCTTCGCCGAGGTCCGGCATCTTGAAAACGTAGCGGCTCATGAGGCCTCCATGACGGCCTTCAGGGCTTTGGTGACGCGCGCCTGGCCGGGGAAATATTCCCACTCGAAGGCGTGCGGATACGGCGTGTCCCAGCCCGCGACGCGCAGGATCGGGGCCTCGAGGTTCCAGAAGCAGTTTTCCTGCACGGTCGCGGAGAGCTCGGCGCCGAAACCGGCGAAGCGCGTCGCCTCGTGGACGACGACGCAGCGGCCGGTCCGTGCAACCGAGTTGCAGATCGTGTCGGTGTCGAGCGGCACCATCGTTCGCACGTCGATGATCTCCGCGTCCAGGCCAAGGCCGCGGGCCGCGGCCTCACTCACGTGGACCATGGTGCCATAGGTGACGATCGTGAGGTCGCTTCCAGCGCGCACGATCTTGCACTTGCCGATCGGGACGGTGAAGTGGCCTTCCGGGACATCGCCCTTGGGGTGAGTCGCCCAGGGCACGGCCGGCTTGTGCGGGTCGCCGTCGAAAGGACCGTTGTAGATGCGCTTCGGCTCGAAATAGATGACCGGGTCGTCATCCTCGATTGCGGCGATGAGGAGCCCTTTCGCGTCATAAGGGTTCGAGGGCATCACGACCTTGAGCCCCGCGACGTGCGCAAAGAGCGCCTCGGGACTTTGCGAATGGGTCTGGCCGCCGCGGATGCCGCCGCCGCAGGGCGTGCGCACGGTGACGGGCGCGGAGAACTCGCCGGCGCTCCGGTAACGGATGCGCGCGAGCTCGCTGACGATCTGGTCGTAGCCCGGGTAGATGTAGTCCGCGAACTGGATCTCCGCGACGGGCCGGAGGCCATTGACCGCCATCCCGATCGCGGCGGCGATGATGCCGCCTTCGGAAATGGGCGTGTCCATCACGCGGCTCTCGCCGTACTTGCGCTGCAGGCCGTCGGTGACGCGGAAGACGCCACCGAAAAAACCGATGTCCTCGCCGAGCACGACCACCGACGGGTCCTGGCCGAGCTTGATGTCCATGGCCGAGTTCAGGGCCTGGATCATGTTCATCTGCGCCATGGCGTTATTTACCCGCCATTTCGTCGCGCATTTCGGCTTCCTGGCGGCGCAGGTGCTCCGGCATCTCGGCGAACACATCCTCGAACATGAGGCCCGGGTCGAGCCGCGGCGCCTCGGTCAGCGTGCCGTAGCTCACGGCCGCCTTCCAGGAACTCGCGATGTGCTCCTCGAGCTCCGCGATCAGCGCACGGTGGCGCTCCTCCGACCACTCGCCGAGGCCGATCAGGTGGTTCTTGAGCCGCTCCACCGGGTCGCCGAGCGGAAACTTCTCGTAATCGTCCTTGGGCCGGTAGCGCGCCGGGTCGTCGCTCGTCGAGTGCGCGGCGGCGCGGTACGTCACGTGCTCGACCAGCGTCGGGCCGCGGCCGGTGCGCGCGCGTTCCGCCGCCCACTGCGTGACGGCGTGCACCGCGAGAAAGTCGTTGCCATCCACGCGCACGCCGGCGATCCCGTAACCCGGGCCGCGCGCCGCAAAGGTCTGGCGCTCGCCGCCCGCCGTGCCCTGGAAAGTCGAGATCGCCCACTGGTTGTTGACGACGCAGAGGATGACCGGCGCCTTGTACACCGAGGCAAACAGCAGCGCGTGGTGGAAGTCCGCCTCGGCGCTCGAGCCCTCGCCGATCCAGCTCACCGCGATCGCGTCCTGGCCCTTGATCGCCGCCGCCATCGCCCAGCCGACGGCCTGCGGGAACTGCGTCGCGAGATTGCCGGAGATCGAGAAGATGTTGCCGTCGCGCCAGTGGTACATGACCGGGAGCTGGCGGCCCTTGCACATGTCGCGCGTGTTGGAGAGCAGCTGGCACATGAGATCCAGCACGGGGCGTCCGCGCACGAAGTAGAGGCCCTGGTTGCGGTACGAAGGGAACAGCATGTCGGAGGGCCGCAGCGCCATCGCCATCGCGACGGATACCGCTTCCTCGCCGTAGGAGCGCATGTAGAAGGAAATCTTTCCGGAGCGCTGGATGCGCTGCATGCGGTCGTCATAGACGCGCGTCATCAGCATGTGGCGGAGCGCCACCTGCAGTTCGGCGGCGTCGAGGTGCGGGTTCCAGGGCCCGATCGCGCGATGCTCTTCATCGAGCACGCGCACGAGGCCTTCTGACAGGTAGCGGGTCTCGCTCGCGGCGACGCCGGCGTCGGGCCGCGCGAGCCTGCCGGCCGGCGAGAGTTTCAGATAGCTGAAATCGGGTGCATCGCCCGGACGCGCGGGCGTCTTGGGCACGTGCAGTCGTGACTCGGCGACCATCGGGTCCCTCGCGGCGGGCGGGCCAGATTAAACGCTGATCGTACGCGGCGTGGCGTGAAAAACGGGGATTTCTTGTACTGTCCTGCAAAATAGTGGAATAATCATTGCATTAGTTTCCTTCTTACGAAAGGAACGTTCCAATGTCGATTGACGCGGTGGACCGGCGAATCCTGGACGAGCTGCAGCGGGACGGCGGGCAGTCGGCGGCCGATGTCGCGACCAAGCTCGGGCTTTCCAACACGACCTGCTGGCGCCGCATCCAGCAGCTCGAACAGGACGCCGTCATCAGGAAACGCGTCGCCCTGCTCGACCGCAAGGCGCTCGGACTCGACGTGATGGTCTACGTGCACGTGCGGCTTTCGAGCCAGGGTCGCGACGCGCTCGCGCAGTTCGAGCGTGCGATACGCGACCGGCCGGAAGTGCTCGACTGCTGCACGCTGACGGGCGAGTGGGACTTCTGCCTTCGCATCGTCACGCACGACATGAAGGAATACGAGTCGTTCTTCCTCGACCACCTGTCGAAGATCCCGAACGTGCAGTCGGTGAATTCCTCGATCGTCGTCACGGTGATCAAGGAATCGACGGTGCTGCCGCTCGCCCGCGGGTAGCGACTCAATTCCCGCTTTCGTCGCAGCCGCTGGAGTCCCGCTCGTTGGCGAGCTGCTCGAAGTCCGCCGAATGCTTGCGGAAGAACTCGACGTTTGCCGGGTTGGTGCCGGGCGGGAGCTTCGCGCCGGGCCGGTCCATCAGGTGCGAAGTGATGCCGTTCTGCATCAGCGAGAACGTGATCACCACGAACTCGCGGCTCGTCAGTCCCGCTGACTGGACGGCAGCCTTGGCGGCCGGCACCGCATCGATTCTTGCGGCCGTCTGCGTAATGTCTTTCGGGCCGGTCTCGTCGTCGCAGTCCTCGATCTTGATGCCGCGCAGGTTGTGGGTCGCCGCCTTGTACTTGGCGAACCCCGCCTCGGTCAACGTGTAGGCCGTCACTTCGCGCGTGTCGGCATCAGGCAGTTTCTGCGCCTTCGCGATCGGCGCGAGCGCCATGCAGGCGATGGCCGCCGCCACCATGGGAACGAGACGGTTCGTTTTTTTCATTTCGGGGGTCCCCTGCGCCCGGACCGGCCGGGCGGTGACATTCTACGCCCGCATCGGCGTAAAATGCCGCCGGCCGCAATGACGAACCGACTCTTCAAGCCGCTGTTCGAATCCTTGATCGCCGGGACGGGCATCAGGATCGGAGGCGACCGTCCCTGGGATATCCAGGTCCACCGCGACCGGCTCTACCGCCGCGCGCTGCGCGGCTCGCTTGGCATCGGCGAGTCCTACCTCGACGGCGACTGGGACTGTGCGGCGCTCGATGAGCTGTTTCGCCGCGTGCTCTCCTCGAATGCTCAGCAGCGGCCGCTGGTTCGCGCCGGAGCCGCCCTCAAGTCGCTCCAGGCACGGCTGACAAACCTGCAGACGCGGCACCGGTCGCGCGCCGTCGCCGAGGAGCACTACGACATCGACCACCGGATGTACGCGCTCTTCCTCGGCCCCTGGAACCAGTACACCTGCTGCTTCTTCGAAGGGACGACCGACCTCGGGCGCGCCGAGGTCATCAAGCTCGAGATGATCTGCGACAAGCTCGAGCTGAAGGCCGGCGACCGGCTGCTCGACATCGGCTGCGGCTGGGGCGGCTTCGCGAAATACGCGGCCTCGACCCGCGGCTGCGAGGTCACGGGCATCAGCCTTTCCGACGAGCAGATCCGTTTCGCGACCGACTACACCCGCGGCCTCCCGGTCACGATCCGCAAGCTCGACTACCGCGACCTGCCGGACTCGGGGCTCCCGCCTTTCGACAAGGTCTCGATCATCGGCATGATCGAGCACGTCGGCTACAAGAACTACGCGGGGCTCATGGACGTCGTGCACCAGATGATGAAGCCCGACGGCCTCTTCCTGCTGCACACGATCGGCAACTGCGAGAAGACGACGGTCGTCGATCCCTGGATCGAGAAGTACATCTTCAGGAACTCGATGGTGCCGGCGATGAGCCAGCTTGCCGATGCGGCCGAGGGGAAGTTCGTGGTCGAGGACTGGGAGAACTACGGTCACCACTACTCGACGACGCTGCAGGCCTGGCACGACCGCTTCAACGCGAACTGGGACCGCATCCGCTCACTCAAAACCGCGCGCCCGTTCGACGAGCGCTTCCGCCGGATGTGGAATTACTACCTGATGTCCTGCAAGGCCGCGTTCGATGTCGAACTGCTGCACCTGTGGCAGCTCGTGATGACGCGGCGCGATTCCGGCCGCGGCGTTTACCGGCGCGTCATGCGCGGCTCGCCGGCCGAGGGCCAGCCCACTGCCTCCCAGCCGGCCCCGAAGAGCGCGCTCGACGCCGCCTGATCCGGCTCAGTCCGTGAATTCGAGCTCGCGGATCTGCCCGCGGCCGTAGTCGATCACGAACAGCTCGCCGTCCAGGTCTTCCGCAAACGCAGAAATCTGCAGCGCGCCCTGTGCCTCGGCCGGCGTGCAGCCCTGCTCCACGAGTTCTTCGACGTTGAAGCCGCCGGTGCCGTTCGGCGCGAGCGCGGCGATCATGCCGCCCAGGTCGCCGAACACATAGCGTCCCGCGATCTGCGTGGTTTGCGCGCCGCGGTACACGTAGCCGCCGATGATCGAGAAACCGACGCCGTGGCCGTACTCCGCGACGGGATCCGTGAGGCCCGCCGTCGCGCAGCCGCTCGAGGGCGAAAAGCAGTGCGCGCCCTCGCGCGTATTCCAGCCGTAGTTGCCGTTGCGGGCGACCAGGTCGATTTCCTCGAACCGGTCCTGGCCCACGTCGCCGACCCACAGGTCGCCCGACTGGCTGTCGAAGCTCCAGCGCCAGGGATTGCGGAAGCCGAGCGCATAGATTTCCGGGCAGTTCTGGATGCCGGTGCCGTCCACGTTGCAGAGCGGGTTTGCGGAGAAAGGATTGCCATTCGCACCGCCCGGGATGCCGTAGGGTGCGCCACCCGGGCGCGAGTCCACGTCGATGCGCAGCATCTTGCCGAGCAGCGCGCGCGGGTTCTGCCCGTTGCCGTTCGGGTCGCCGGCGCCGCCGCCGTCGCCGAGCCCGAGGTAGAGGAACCCGTCCGGCCCGAAGGCCAGGTTGCCGCCGTTGTGATTGGCGGCGGGCTTCGCGACCGTCAGGAGGTCGCGCTCGGACGCGGGGTTGAGCGTCTGCCCGCCGTCCATGCTCGTGAACTCCGCGGTGACGGAGCGAATCTGCCCGCCGACGAGCTCGCTGAAGTTGAGGTAGACGCGCCCGTTCGCCGCGAAGTCCGGGTGAAAGGCCATCCCGAGGAGCCCCGCTTCGCCGTCCATGTGCACGCGCGCGCGCAGGTCCGCGAAATCCGCGGCCGTCGTCGCCGCGGCGTTGTTCTCGAACGTACGGATCCTGCCGCCCTGTTCGACCACGAACCAGCGCGAGCCGTCGTTCGGCGCCTGCAACATGGCGACCGGCGAGGCGAAGCTCAAGCCAGGGAATGCGCGCGGCGCGGAAACGCCATCGGCGGTACAAGTGGGTACCGGCGGCGGCATGCCGCCACCATCACCGCCACCGCCTCCACCGCAGGCGAGGAGCGCAATCGAACAACCGGCAGGCCAGAGGATGCGTCGCTTCATGGCAGCTCCCTTCCGTGGTGCGTCCCTGAGAGAGAGGGGACCGCTCAAACCGCGCGAAGTTTCGCCGCGGCGGCCTCCAGTGTCACATCGTGCTTGGCAAAGCAGAAACGCACCAGCCTTGCCGCCGGCGATTCGTCGCAGAAGGGCGACAGCGGGATGGCCGCGACCCCGTGCCGGCGCGTCAGCTCCTCGCAGAAGGGCCGATCGGGCAGGTCCGAGATAGCCGAGTAATCGGCGAGCTGGAAATAGGTTCCATGTACCTGTCGGAGCCGGAAGCGCGAGCCCTCGAGGAGGGCCGCGAAGCGATCGCGCCGGGCCTGGTAGAACGGGCCCTGCTCGTCCGCGAATCCCGGTGCCTCGCGCATGAAATCCGCGATCGCGTACTGCGCCGGCGTCGAGACCGCGAAGGTCAGGAACTGGTGCACCTTGCGAAACTCCGTCGTGAGCGGCGGTGCGGCGACGCAATAGCCGACCTTCCATCCGGTCGCGTTGTAGGTCTTGCCAAAGGAGAAGACCGCGAACGCGCGTTCGCGCAGCCGCGCATTGCCGAGGACGCCCGCGTGTCGGCGTCCATCAAAGACCAGCGCTTCGTACACTTCGTCCGACAGGACGCAGGCATCCGTGCCGTCAAGCAGATCCGCGATCCGGTCCCAGTCCGCGGCGCCGAGGACCGCGCCCGCCGGGTTGAGGGGCGTGTTCACGATCAGCATGCGCGTGCGCGGATTGACGGCGGCGGCGAGGCGATCGTAGTCGATGCCGAAATCGGCGACCGAGAGCGGCACGTGCACGACGCGCGCACCGGCAAGTTCCGCGGCGGGCCCGTAGGAATCGTAGCTCGGGTCGAGCACGATTACTTCCTCGCCCGCGCGCGCGACGGAATGAATCGCCGCGAACAGGGCCTCGGTGCCGCCCGCCGTCACCGTGATTTCCCGGGCCGGATCGATGCGCCAGCCGTGCCGGCGCGCGGCCGACTCGGCGATCGCCTCGCAAAGCGCCGGCAGGCCCGCCATCGCGGCGTACTGGTTGTGGCCGCGGGCGAGGTGCTCGGCGACGAGCGCGCGCAGGCGCGCCGGCGGATCGAAATCCGGGAATCCCTGGCCGAGGTTGATCGCACCCGCCTCGGCGGCGATCCGCGACATCACCGTGAAGATCGTGGTGCCGACGCCGGGAAGCTTGGAGGCCGGCATCACTCGTTGGCCGCGATGGCCCGCTGCACGTCCAGCTCGCGCCGCTTCTGCATGCGCTGCGAGTAGAAGCCGAATGCCGCCGTCCCGATCGCGACGATGAGGACGAGGATCGTCGCGAGCGCGTTGATGTCCGGGCTGACGCCGAGCCGCACCTTCGAGAAGATCACGATCGGCAGCGTGCTCGAGCCCGGCCCCGTCACGAAGCTCGTGATGACGAGGTCGTCCCAGGACAGCGTGAAGGCAAGCAGCCAGCCGGCCAGGATCGCGGGGATGATGATCGGCAGCGTGATCAGGAAGAACACCCTCGCCGGCCGCGCGCCGAGGTCCATTGCGGCCTCCTCGAGCGACTCGTCGAGCGTCGCGAGGCGCGATTGCACGATGACGGTGACGTAGGCCATCGAGAAGGTCATGTGGGCAATCGTGATCGTCGTGATGCCGCGCCCCTCCGGCCAGCCGATGAGCTGCTCCATGGCGACGAAGAGCAGGAGCAGCGAAAGGCCGGTGATCACTTCCGGCATCACGAGCGGCGCCGTGGCGAGCACCGTCAGGAGCGGCCGCCCGCGGAAATGCCCGAATCGCGCGAGGGCGAGGCCCGTGAGCGTGCCGAGGATCATGGCTCCGGTGGCATTCATGGCCGCGATCTTGAACGACAGCCAGGCCGCGCCGAGAATCTGCTCGTTACGGAACAGCTCGCCGTACCACTTCGTCGAGAATCCCGCCCACACGGTCACGAGGCGCGACTCGTTGAAGGAAAAGACGATCATCGAGACGATCGGCAGGTACAGGAACAGGAATCCCGCGACCATCATCGTCGTGACGAATCGCGAGCGGCGGCCGTTCACCGGTGGCCTCCCATCTGCTGACCCTGCGAACGCTGGTAGAGCATGATCGGGAACACCAGCACGAACAGCATCGCGATCGCGACCGCGCTCGCCACCGGCCAGTCGCGGTTATTGAAGAATTCCTCCCACAGCACGCGGCCGATCATGAGCGCGTCCGGGCCGCCGAGCAGCGCCGGGATCACGAACTCGCCGACTGCCGGGATGAAGACCAGCATGCAGCCCGCGATGATGCCGCTCTTGGTGAGCGGCACCGTGATGCGGAAAAACGCCTTGACCGGACGGCAGCCGAGGTCCGCGGCTGCCTCCAGCAGCGACTGGTCGAGCTTCTCGATCGCCGTGTAGAGCGGCAGTACCATGAACGGCAGGTAGGAATAGACGATGCCGATGTACATGGCGAAGTTCGTCTGCAGCATCACGATCGGCTCGTCGATGATGCCAAGCGACATCAGGACGTTGTTGATGACGCCGTTGTTCTTGAGGATCCCGATCCACGCATAGACGCGCAGCAGGAACGAGGTCCAGAACGGCAGCATCACGAGCAGCAGCAGCAGGTTCCGCCAGGATGGCTGGCTGCGCGCGATGCCGTAGGCCATCGGGTAGCCGATCA